>NZ_PPDA01000004.1:0-132500 GCF_002959835.1 Veillonella sp. S13053-19
TCTCATAGCATAAGCTAGTAAGATCCCATGTAGACGACATGGTTGATAGGCCAGGTGTGGAAGAGCCGTGAGGTTTGGAGCTGACTGGTACTAATAGATCGAGGGCTTTACTTAAACAAACATTAAGCAGAAATGTGCAACAAATATATATACTTCTATGTGGTTTTCAGAGTACAAACTCTGACAGATTCAGTGGCGATGGCTATGAGGATCCACCTGTTCCCATCTCGAACACAGTAGTTAAGCTCATAAACGCCGAAAGTACTTGGCTGGAGACGGCCTGGGAGGATAGGAAGCCGCTGATTGACTAAAAGAAAAAGGTCTACCTAAAGGTAGGCCTTTTTCTTTTAGCTAGTCTTCGACTAGCTAACCCTGCTAGAGCCGTCTCCAGCCAAGGTTGTACAATTATTATCTATGGATAATAATTTATTGGACGGCGTGGGAAACCTAGGGCAATAGGGCGTAAAGGAGCGCAGCGACGCGTACGTCCATTGCATCAGGTTCGACGAAGCCCTATAGTTAAGTCTGTACATTGGCATAATGTATTATATATTGCCATGGGCGAGTGTGATAGGAAGCCGCGGCTAGTGGTAGGAAGCAAACTAAATTTATACGGTAACAGGGCACATCGTGCTAATATTACCGAACCTTAAATCATGTGATTAACTCTAAATTTATGCAAATAAGATATTTCATAGACTTCTATGATAATCTTGTGAGGGATTTTGTTGATAATACTGATATACTTGTGGTATTCTCATTATGTATGAAAGTAGATGGGAGTGATTATTTTATATGTATAAATATGGCAAGTGCTGTATTAAAAAGTTTTTATATTTCGTTGTTGCATGTATTACAATATTAGCTGTTTCCATTGGGGCTATGTGGGGACTATCTGCTGATTATAAATTATATGGTGTGCCGGTACTCAATTATCACCAGATAAATGATGAAAAGCACTCTGCTTTAACACTGCATGTAGATCAATTTAAGGAGCAGATGGAATATCTCCATAATCATGGATACAACACGATTACATTAGATCAGCTATACGATTATTTGCAAAATGGTACAGAATTACCAGATAAGCCAATTGTTATTACCTTCGATGATGGGTATGTAGATAATTATACATATGCTTTACCTATATTAAAGGAATACAATATGAAGGCTACATTGTTTATGATTAGCGATGCAGCGAATACGCCTGGATTTGTTAGTACGGAGCAAATGCGAGAAATGGAGGCAGCAGGCTTTGATATTCAAGGTCATACAAATCATCACAAGATACTAACCCATATGGACCCAACGGAGTTGCCAGATGCAATCTTAGGTGGTAAAACCTCTATGGAAGGTATCCTAGGGGAGCCTATCGTTTATTTAGCCTATCCAGGTGGTTTTAATGATATGCTCGTTCAGTATGTTACGAAGCAATCTGGTTATAAGATGGCTTTCACCGTTCAACCAGGTACAGTTAAGCCTGGAGATAATCTCTATGCCTTAGATCGATTAGCTATATTCCAAGGTGATACACCGTATTTATCTTTCTGGTTGCGCCTACATTGCGCACCATTTATTAAGTATTCTTGGGCATTGCGTGATACATTACGCGATAATGGATGGCCAACCTTGGCATCTATTTTGCCTTTATTCTAGGAGGAATTATGTCTTACGAAGTTGTAGCAAGACCATTACGTGTTGCGGTGTTAACTGTTTCTGATACTCGCACATTGGAAACTGATAAAGGGGGCAACAAGGTTCAAGAGTTTTTAGAGCAAGCGAATCATATTGTGGCAGAACGCAAAATTGTTATTGATGATTATGATTCTATTAGAAACGCTATGATTCCGTGGTGCAATGATGAATCTATCGATGTAATCATCTCTACTGGTGGCACCGGTATTGCCATGCGCGATGTGACAATTGAGGCTGTAAATAGCTTGTATGAAAAGCATATTCCTGGCTTTGGTGAAATCTTTAGATATCTTTCCTACACAGAAGATATCGGCACAAAAGCGATGGCTTCTCGTGCGGAGGCTGGAGTGAACAATAATACATTGATGTTCTCTGTCCCTGGTTCTGTAGGTGCTGTGACATTGGCTATGAGTAAACTCATCATTCCTGAAATGGCGCACCTCGTTCGGGAAATTACAAAATAATATGTTGAGACTGCTCATAATGAGCAGTCTTTTTTTAGGTATGAAATATTATCATTATAGATTCTAAATTTGCTATGTGAGACATAAACTAGGGGCATAAAAACTGGTTTGTTTAATTCTCAATATATAAACAATACCATTGCAGTATTGTTTTATTTCGATTATACTAGATTTAGTAATACGTTTGTCCGAGTGCACGAGAAAGGAGACCTTATGAAGTTAAATCAGGCCACGGATTATGCATTTCGCATGGTCTTACATATGGCGATGTTACCTTCGGGTACGAAGATAACAGGTGCTGTATTGGCTGAGCAAGAATTGATTCCAGAACGATTTTTGCTCAAGATTATGCGTAGTCTCATTGCAGCAGGGATTATGAAATCCTTCCGCGGTGTAGATGGTGGGTTTGCCCTCAATCGAGACCCTCAAGAGATTTCATTGCTCGATGTAATTAGAGCGGTAGAAGGGGATGCGTATTTACAACGGTGTTTATATGATGTAGGTTCTTGCTCTAAATCTTGTAAGGGGCATTGTGCTATAAATGAAGCAATGGGGACGATTCAGCATCAATTAATTGGTCAGTTGAAAGAGGTTAACTTTAAAATCCTCGCGCAACGTGAACAAACTATTGTAGCGGGGTCCTTACCTTTTTTACAAGCACAATGATTCAAGGTTTTTTGTAAAAGCTCATCAAGTGATGTAAGTTTTTTATTCTAAGGAGGAAAACACATGTTTGAAGCTGTAGATTTAGCTCGATTACAATTTGCGCTAACATCTATCTATCACTGGTTGTTTGTGCCGTTCACACTAGGCATGACAGTGATTGTCGCTATCTTAGAGTGGACATATGTGTCTACAGGTAAAGAAGTGTACAAAAAAATGGCAAAATTCTGGGGCAAATTGTTCCTAATCAACTTTGCCATGGGTGTGGTAACTGGTATTGTTCAGGAATTCCATTTCGGTATGAACTGGGCAGAATATTCTCGTTTTATGGGTGACATTTTCGGCGCTCCATTGGCCCTTGAAGCATTAATGGCATTTTTCTTGGAATCTACATTCATGGGTGTTTGGATCTTCGGTTGGGACCGCTTAAATAAAAGCGTTCACGCCCTTGTAGCTACGTTGGTAGCATTAGGTACAAACCTATCTGCGTTCTGGATTCTCGTAGCGAACTCCTTCATGCAACATCCTGTAGGCTTTGTATTGCGCAATGGCCGTGCAGAGATGGAAAACTTCCTGACAATTGTTCAAAATGGCTATGTACCTGGCCAATTCTTCCATATCGTGTTGAATGGTCTATTAACAGCAGGCGTAATCATTATGGCAATCAGTGCATGGCACTTATTGCGTAATAATGCGACAGAATTCTATCGTCGTTCTGCTAAATGGGGCATGGTTATTGCCCTTGTATTCGGTACTTTAGGCGCAATGGCAGGTCATCACCAAGGTCAATACATTACAAAAGTACAACCTATGAAAATGGCTGCTATGGAAGCTTTGTGGGAAACACAAGATCCAGCTCCATTCTCTTTAGTTGCTAACATCGATACTAAAGCTCAAAAGAACACAAGCGCTCTTGAAATTCCTGGTGGCTTGTCCTTCTTGACTCAAAACTCCTTCACTTCTGGTAAAGTAGAAGGTATCAAAGATCTTCAAGCTAAAGCTGAAGCTCAATACGGTCCTGGTAACTATATTCCAGACGTTCCAGCAATCTTCTGGACATTCCGTGTCATGGTTGCAGCTGGTTCCCTTATGTTACTTGTTGCATTCGTAGGTCTTATCCTTAATGCAAAAGACAAACTTGTTGAAAATCGCACATTCTTGAAAATTATGTTCTGGATGTTGCCATTGCCATTCATTGCTCACTCCACTGGTTGGTTTGTAGCTGAAGCGGGCCGTCAACCATGGCTTGTATATGGCTTACAATTGACTGCAGACGGTGCTTCTAAATCCGTTACAGCTCCAGAAATTATGACTACAATCATCGGCTTTACACTTGTGTACATCGTAGCAGCTATTGCGGCTATCTACCTTGCTGTAGAACACATCAAAAAAGGTCCAGATGGCAACCCATCTCACGATGTAGTTGAAAAAGAGGAGGCGAGATTATGGAATTAATTTTTAATAACCTTGAAGTGGTATGGTTTATCTTAATTACTGTACTATTCGCTGGCTTCTTCTTATTAGAAGGTTTTGACTATGGTACTGGTATTTTGTTACCATTCATCGGTAAAACTGACGTTGAACGTCGTCAAATGATCAATGCCTTAGGTCCTGTATGGGACGGTAATGAGGTATGGATGATTACTGCAGGTGGTGCATTATTCGCATCCTTCCCTCATGTATATGCTACATTGTTCAGTGGTTTCTACTTGGCGTTATTCTTGATGCTTGCAGCGCTTATCATGCGTGGCGTAGCATTCGAGTTCCGTTCTAAAAGCCCTAACTTGTTATGGCGTAAAACTTTCGACTACTGCATCTTCTTTGGTTCCTTGATTCCTGCATTATTGTGGGGTGTTACGGTTGGTAACTTGATCCAAGGTACGCCAATCGATGCAAGCATGACGTATGTAGGTACGTTCTTTGATTTGTTAAGCCCATACACAGTGCTTTGTGGCATCGCTTTCATCTTGGTATTTACATACCACGGTGGTTTGTTCACTTCTATCAAAACTGCTGGTGCTATTTCTGAACGCGCTCGTGCAGCTTCCTTGGTAGTAGGTGTTCCTACAGCTATCGGTGCATTAGCATTGGTAGGTGCAACTTATGTATTTACAGATTTGTTCAACTCCGTATTAGCAATTATTTGCTTTGCGTTGGCAATCGTGTTCTTCCTTATTTCTTGGGGCGCAACACGTACTCGTAATACAAAATGGGGCTTTGTATTCAGCTCCTTATCCGTTATTTCTGTAACGGCTGCTTACTTTGCTGGTTTGTTCCCTCGCATCATGGTTTCTTCTTTGAATCCTGAGTGGAGCTTAACTATTACAAATGCAAGTAACTCTACTTACACATTGACATTGATGACTTGTGTAGCTTTCGTATTTGTGCCAATTATCTTGGTGTACCAAAGCTGGGTATACTGGACATTCCGTCATCGTGTAACAGAAAAAGACTTACACTATTAATAGAATAGCTTTATAACTCTGGTGAGTTGTAAAATTTAGGTCTCAATGTGAGGCGTGCCGTAGCGGCACGCCTCTTTTTTGTGGTAAGATGAATAATATTGATAAATTTAGATTCATTTGGACTCAATTAGATTATAGTTTAGCTTAATCTGAGTACGACCTAGATAGAGGAAATCTAATCAATTTGATTTTATATTTTTAGTAGTTTTACCGTAGAGGATAATATGATACAGCGTACCGCTTTTAAAGCGCTGCTAGAACATAAAGGTCAGCTTTTAATACTGGGATTAACTTGCTTAGTAGAAAGTCTGTCCATTGTTGGGCAAGCTTGGTTCTTTGGAACCTTAATTAATAATTTTATATTTTTAGAGAATACCTTAGCTGATGAGATGAATACAATCTTGTATTTGGCTATTGCCATTATTGTGCGATTGTTAGCTCATTATATACAAGAGGCTGTGGCAAATCGTTTGGGCACTGCAGTGAAAGCATCTTTTAGAGAGCTTGCCTTAGAGCATATGTTTAAGCTTGGTGTACAGCATAAGGAGCGTCACGGTGATGTAATTCATTTGCTTACGGATGGTTTGGAACAGGTTGATGCTTATATAGCTCGTTATATTCCTCAAATCTTATACGCTATTATGATTCCGCTCATCATGGGGATTGCTATCGTAGATGCATTACCGATTATTGGTATTATCTTGATTGTTACGGTGCCATTGATTCCATTCTTTATGATTCTAATCGGTAAGCAAGCTGATCGATTGAATAAAGAGCAATGGGAGCGCATGAGCTTTTTGTCAGGGCATTTCTTAGATGTATTGCAAGGGATTACTACGCTTAAATTATTTGGTCGTGCAAAAGATCAAATTAAAGTTATTGGTCGCTTATCTGAGGAGTTTAAAGATTCTACTTTAAAAGTATTGCGCGTAGCATTCTTATCAGCATTGGTGCTAGAACTAGTAAGCACCATTAGTACGGCCTTAATTGCAGTATATTTAGGCTTAACCTTGCTAGATGGTGAGATTGCCTTCTTCCCAGCGTTCTTTATTTTGCTATTGGCACCAGAGTTTTATACACCGTTTAGACAATTGGGTGCTGCTTTCCACACGGGAATGGCAGGTAAAACTTCAATTTTAAAATACGAAGACTTTATGAATCGTGAACCATCCTTACCTGTTGGTGGGACCACAAGATTAGATGGTTCTGTAGAATGTATTGAGATTAAGGATTTAACTTTTACCTATAAGAATAGTGATAATGGAGTTCGGCATATAACGCTTGAGGCTAAACGCAATGCACCTATTATGCTCGTTGGTGAAAGTGGGGCGGGCAAGTCCACTATTGCACATATTGTAGGCGGGTTCTTGCAAGCGCCGCGTGGTACAGTAACAGTAGATGGTCATGATATATGTGATTTAAATATCGACTGGTGGCGTCAACAAATTACCTATGTATCTCAACATCCACACATTATGAAAGGTACCTTGCGTGGGGTTCTATCCTTTGGCATGGATGTAAGTGATAAAGAAATTCTTGATGCTTGTAAAGAGGTTCAACTCTTAGATGTCATCAGTCGTCATGCTGACGGTCTTGATGCGGTCATCGGAGAAGGTGGCTTAGGTTTAAGTGGCGGTGAGCGTCAACGGGTTGCCTTAGCACGTGCATTCCTACGGAAGGGGCAGGTGCTGATTCTCGATGAAGTAACGGCCCACTTAGATGTAAAAACGGAATCTATCATCAGTACAGCTATTCAACAATTGATGAAGGATAAGATTGTCATCATTATCGGGCATCGCTTACAAACGATGCACTGGGCTTCTAAACTATATGTTTTAAAACAAGGCATCATTATTCAACAAGGCTCTTATGAAGAGCTAGTTGCTGTGGATGGTTATTTTAAAGACCTCGTAGCATCTGGCTTGGGACAATTCTCTTCTGCCATAGAAGAAGAATTAAAAGCAGGTAAATATTCAACTGCGCAACATATAGCTGTTATGGATGAAACTCTGAAACAGGCGTGTATTACTGATGCTAAGAAACAGGAAATTATTACTGATGCGGTGACTAAATCATCTACACTTGATAAACATGATGTGAAGATACAAAAAATGGGCTTACAAGGGTGGAAGCTATTATTCGCAGTTCTAAGTCCTGCTAAGTGGTCTTTAGTGTTAGCCTTGATATTTACATTCCTCACGGTCTTCATGAATGTAGGTTTGTTAACTGTTTCATCTTGGTTATTAGCGTCGGCTGCGTTACAACCCGGTCTTACCTATTTAAGTCTTGCCATCGTAGGGGTTCGTTTCTTTGGTGTTAGTCGTGCAGTATGTCGTTATTTTGAACGTTACACCTCGCATCGTATGGCCTTCCAAGGCCTCTATGGTTTGCGCCTGTGGTTCTATGCACATTTGGAGCCATTAGCACCGGCTATTTTAAAACGCTTTGGTGCTGGTGATATGCTAGGTCGCATTATGGGGGATATAGAGGTATTACAATTCTTCTACTTGCGAACTCTGATTCCACCTGTAGCAGCCATTGCTTTGACTGCATTAGTTGCTTATGGAGCATCTACGATTGATGATAGCTTGGTTATGCCAATTTTAATGGCCGCTCTTGTTTTAGGGGTAGTAGTACCATTAGTTGTTTACGCCCATAATAAACAATCTCTACGTGCCATTGGGCCTCAACAAGGAGACTATAAAGCACTGTTAAGTGATACTATGGATAGCCTCGAAGATGTTATTAGCTATGGCAATGAAAATCTTGTATATAAACGAATTCAACAGATGATGAGACATGTTGACGGTCATAAAGGAACTATTGATCGGGGTATGAACTTAGGCAACACATTATTCCTAGGCGGCGTTCAGTTAACTGTTGTTGTGGTAGCGATTATGGCTGCTAATGCATTAACTGGGGCGTGGGCCAGTGTAATGGTTGCGGTAGCCGCTATTGGTACGCAAGCTTGGTTTGAAGCGTTACAACCGATGATTGCAGCGGTCCATCACGGTGCTGAAAGTAAAGTAGCCACAAGCCGTCTTATAGCACTTGCAAATGAGCCGTTACCGGTTGTGGAGCCATTAGAGCCTAAGCCTTTTAATCCGAATCGAGATATTACTTTTACAAATGTATCCTTTGGCTATGATCATGCGCATACTATCTACGAGAACCTTAGATTGGATATTAAACAAGGTCAGTCGATTGCCATCGTGGGTGCCAGTGGTTCCGGTAAGACTACATTATTTAATATGCTAGAGCGTTTATATGATTACAACGGCTCTATCCATGTGGGGGATGTAGAATTAAAGGATATTTCTATGGATACCTGGCGTAATGCATTAGGTACCATTACTCAGGACACCTATATTTTCCATGCGTCCTTTTGTGATAACATTCGCCTTGCCAGACCGGAAGCAACAGCTGATGAGTTAGAGCAAGCCATACACCGTGCATCCTTGCAAAATGTTGTAGATAAGCTGTCCGATGGTATACATACAATCGTTGGTAGTGGTGGACATGGACTAAGTGGCGGTGAACGTCAACGTGTGGCGTTAGCGAGATTATTTTTGCGAAACCCTCAAATTGTTTTATTAGATGAGCCACTAGAAGGCTTAGATCAAGTAACTCGAAAAGCTTTACATCGCGATTTGATGCACTACGTAGAAGGTAAAACATGCTTATATATTACGCATCAACTAGAAGGTTTAGAACAAATGGATCGCATATTGTTTATGGATAAAGGTGAAATTGTAGAAGATGGCACCTATGAAGAGCTCATTGCGTTGCGTGGTCATTTCTACGAATATTGCTATCTATCTATGGCAAGTATTCAATAAAAATTAATATCAGTAAAAGTATCTATTATAATTATTAACTTATAATAGGTAGTATATTAAAGTACAGTAATAAAGCCCCTTGCGCTATGCGAAAGGGGCTTTATGTATACCTATATTTAATAGTAGATATGGGAGTCTTTTATCGATAAATCATGCAGTATATGGTATAATTTTTATATCGAAAGCTAATTTCTCACCCTTGGAGGGGTTATGACTAAAATTTTCACCAAATTAAGAGCTTTGGTGGATGAAGCATTATCTGATCGTGATACGGCGGTAAATAAGGAGCCTATTATAGAAAATACTCCTTTAGAAGAAGATTTGTTTGACCATCGGTTGCTATATATAGAGGAAGACACTATCAATCGTATGTTGCGTGCCGCTCTTCGCAATCACTGGTTCTTTTATGCTGTAACATTTGAATTTGAACCAAATAACCAAATATTCCTATCCATTATTACTAAATGGGGGAATGTGATTAATGTGGAATTCACCTTAGAGGATCTATGGTTTGATGATTACTCATCATCCTTTGCGATTCGCCTTGATACAAATAATATAGATACAGGTGGGTTTATTTTAAACTCCCTTTTACATTTAGTAGGTAACTGGTGCCTCAGCCTATTTGGCGTATTCTTTAATCCTATCGCATTAGGTGAAAAGGGTTCTACTGTACGCTTTGAGAAAAAAGGCATTATTCAATTTGACCTATTACCAAATACACAAGTAAAGAAATTTATACCGTTACCAGAACGCCATATTGGTAGTAATGGTCCCGTTCTTTTGGGGAATCCTCGTACTAGTCAATCTGTATTGCAGCTTGATTACTATGCATTCCATGATCCAGTAGATACCTTTACGGTACCAGATGTACCAACTCGTACTAGTTGGCTACGTTCTATCGATATTGCGGCGGTTCTTTTATTGCCGATTGGTGTATGGATTACCTTTGTTATCTTGCATCATTACTTGCCAACTGAAACGTTGGAGTTCTCATTCTCCACGTACTTCTTAATTTCTTTAGGGATTTTCATCATTTCCTTCTTGGTTATGAATATTCCGCGGTATTTGTACATGTATTTTGACTCTCGTAAACAGTGGCAAAGTGCGTTTGTACATAATAATATTAAGATTCAAATGCGCAAGCTCCATCGTCGCATCTTCATGCAGCAGGCTACGCTGACCTCTGACTGTGATGAGTGTACTGCTAATGAAAGCCAAGAGCGAATTAAACATTTGTTGTTACAAATTCGCGACAAGCGATTCCTCGCTAATCGACTTAAGATTGCCGATGATGATAGAGCCCGTAAACAAAAGGTTAAGTTTATCATCGCCTATATTGGTTGTACATTAATTGAGTTAATGTTGATCATGAACTAAATGGTTTTAACAACATAAGAAAGAAAAAACGTATCTCTTTAGAGATACGTTTTTTCTATTTCATGATTAAATTTTCTTATCGTTTTACCGTTTTTTACGACGTTTACGGACTGCTTTTCTAATTTCTCGCTCTGTTTCTGTTTTAGATTGTTGCATCGACTCATAAGTTGGTCGATTTACAGGCATAAATGGTGGGTTACCATATTGGTTCGGTTCTGGCTGACCAGGCAATACCCAGAATAGGAAACCGATGAGCCATATGAAGAGCTCAAGCAAGTAATTGAATGGAGATACAGCAGAGTAGGTATTGATGAAGATCATAATGACCGACCAGAGAATCCCTGCCCATGCATTAAAGCCGATGTCGTGAATACGACGACCAAATAAAATGCAAGATAATGGGAAGAGGGCTGCTAGTAAAATCCAAATAATAACTCTTGTAAACCAGTATGCAGGTAAAGAGACAACAAAGTCCAAGAATAGATCATCGATATAGTGGACGATGTGGAATAGAATCATCAGAGCGATAAAGCATATGATGAATTGTAGTCGATTTAACCGTCCCGTCAGGTTAAAAATCGATAAGCCCATGCGACGCCCTTGGAATGCAATGAGTAAACCGATGGCACATATGAGCAATGTTCGTAATACAACATAGAGTAAATCCATAAGTTCCCCTTTATGTATAGCTTATAGTTGAGTTAATTCTGGCAAGACTAGCTCAAATGCTACACCATGTTTCATTGATTTTACAGTATCTACTGTAGCTTGAATTGCTTTAGTAGTAAAATTCATTGCCAGTTCTGCTGCATCATAAGGTGAATATCCCCTCATTACTGCACCTGATAATACAGCGGTGAAAATATCTCCGGTTCCTGTTGCTTTTACAGGGACAAGAGGTATAGAGTAGGTTTTTAAAAAGTCTGTAGGCCCATCATAGACGGCGATGACCGCATGTGTTTCAGATGGAACGCTTGTCATGATAACCATGTCAGGCCCCATGTGATGTAATTGTTTACAACGGTCACGCAATTCATCATCATTAATAGGATCTGTAGAAAATGGAATATCTAATAAGAAGCAAGCCTCTGTATAATTGGGCTTTACAATATGAGCCTTGGAAACAAGTTGGCGCATAGCGACCACCATATCAGGAGTGTAGATTGAGTAGAGGCGACCATCGTCCGCCATAGCTGGATCGACGATGACCATTTGTCCATTGTTGCCAAAACGGTCGATTGCTTCCTCCACAAGGTGGATTTGTTCTGGCGATGCCAAGAAACCGCTTACAATAGCGTGAAAGTCGATTTCATTTTTATCCCAACAGTCCATGAAATCCCTCATGTGAGCCGATAAATCTACAAACTCATAATGAGGGTACTCCAAGTGATTGCTCAAAACGGCTGTAGCCAAAGGTACTGCCTGGCAGCGCATAGCACTGATGATGGGAATCATAACGGTTAGGGCACAGCGGCCGATTGAGCTCATATCTTGAATTGTTAATACTCTAGGTACTGCTGTCATAGACACCTCCAATTAATTATATATTTTATTGTACGTTATGTACGGCTTTCTGTAAATGTAATGATGCTATTCATGAAATTAACTTCATAATGTAGTATAATAAAACGGATAGACTTTTAATGGAGGATAGTGAAATGACAAGGTATGTATTTCGACGCCTAGGTGGCGCAATCATAATCTTATGGGTCATCATTACCGTAACATTTGCGTTAATGCACGCAATTCCGGGGGGACCTTTTACAACAGAAAAGAAATTGCCGCCTCAGGTGAAAGCAAGCATCGAAGCAAAGTATCATCTTGATGATCCCGTGTGGAAACAGTATGGAGATTATTTAGGTGGTGTTATTACCGGCGATTTGGGGCCATCATTTAAGTATGAAGGTCGTAGTGTGAACGATATTATTAGTGATGCATTTCCAATTTCTGCTCAGCTAGGTTTGTTATCTTTAATGGTAGCTGTAGTGGGTGGTATTACAGCGGGGGCGATTAGTGCCATGCGACCGAATAGTATTGTAGACTATGCTGTGACCGTGTTATCGACATTGGGAATCTCAGTGCCTACATTTATTATCGGTGCTGTCCTTGTATATGTAGTGGGCTTTGAGCTTGGGTGGTTTCCAGTAGCTTTCTGGCGCGGTCCATCGTATATGGTATTACCCGTTTTAACATTGGCTGCACAACCGATGGCATTCATTGCTCGTTTAACGCGCAGTGGCTTATTAGATGTGTATCAACAAGAATATATTCGTACTGCTCGTGCGAAAGGCTTAGGGTCTTGGACTATTTTGACGCGTCATGCACTAGGCAATGCGATTTTACCAGTTATTACATACTTAGGCCCATTGGCGGCGAGCCTCTTAACAGGTAGCTTTATTGTAGAAACGATTTTTGCTATTCCTGGTCTTGGACAGTATTTCGTAACATCTATTTATAACCGTGATTACACTGTTATTTTGGGCATTACAATTTTCTATAGTGCGCTAGTAGTATTTCTTAATATTTTAGTGGACATGATTTATCCATTAATCGATCCACGTGTTACGACAGAGGAGGGGACAGATGAATAAGGAAGATTTTTTACCTATTGAACGGACCCCTCAAGAAGAACTGACTAGTTTTATTAAGCGCCCTAGTAAATGGGAGCGGTTCAAGGTGAATCGTTTGGCTGTAGTAGGGGCAAGCATCATTCTCGTGATGATTGTAGTGGCTATTTTAGGACCCCTAATTTCGCCTTATACTTATGCGGATCAATCCTTAATCGATGCCAACCAAAGTCCAAGTTTTAGTCATTGGTTTGGTACTGATACATTAGGCCGCGATATTTACACTCGCGTTATGTACGGTGCTCGCATTTCTTTGACCATTGGTTTTGTGGCTGCCTTTATCAATCTTGTAATTGGCGTTGCTTACGGTGGTATTGCAGGTTACTTAGGCGGCAAGGTTGACCGCATTATGATGGGTATCGTAGATGTTTTGTACGGTATTCCACTCTTGTTATACGTGATTTTGTTAATGGTTGTACTAGGCCCTGGCCTTACATCTATTTTCGTAGCATTGGGCATCGCGTACTGGCTTAATATGGCCCGTATCGTACGTAGCCAAATTTTGAAAGTTAAAAACGAAGAATACATCATAGCTGCAGAAGCTATGGGTATTCCAAAGCATCGCATTTTATTGCGTCATATTTTGCCTAACTGTGTTGGTCCAATCATCATTACCTTAACATTGGCCATTCCAGAGGCTATTTTTACAGAAGCATTCCTTAGTTTTATCGGTTTAGGTGTAAACGCACCGATGGCGAGTTGGGGTGTATTAGCTTCTGAAGGGATTAGTAGCATGCGCTCTTATCCATTCCAATTGATTTTCCCTGCTGTTGCCATTAGCGTTACCATGCTTGGTTTCGCATTCCTTGGCGATGGCTTACGCAATGTATTAGACCCTAAGGAAGGAGATAGATAATGAATAACGCAATTGTTGATGTGCGCAATGTGTCCATTACCATCGAAACCTTTCAAGGTCCATTACGAGTGATTCGCAACCAAGATATTTCCTTACAGCCTGGTGAGATTTTAGGGATTGTAGGTGAGTCTGGTTGTGGTAAATCTGTTATGGTGAATTCCTTAATGGGTTTGTTGCCATATGGTAAGACTAAAATTAAAGCGGACAAATTCATGATTGATGGTCATGATTGTTTAGAATTTACTGAAGATGACTGGAATGAACTTCGTGGTACTACAGTTGCCATGGTATTCCAAGATCCTATGACCTCTTTAAACCCAATTATGACGATTGGTGAGCAAATGTATGAGGTTATTCATCGTACTAATGCCTATGGTGAAGATTACGATGAAAGAGCCATAGCCATCAACTTATTGAAGAAAATGGGCCTTTCTACGCCGGAAAGACGTTTATCTCAATATCCTCACGAGTTGAGTGGTGGTATGCGCCAACGGGTATGTATCGCCATGGCTGTAGCAGGTCGTCCAAAGATTTTGATTTGTGATGAGCCTACAACAGCACTTGATATTACTACAGAGGCACAAATTTTACGCCTTATGCAAACATTAGCCGTAGAGGCTGGTATTGGTATTATCTTTATTTCTCACAACTTACGCGTTATCGCTCAAATTTGTGATCGCGTTATGGTTATGTATGCAGGTAAATGCGTTGAGTCTGCTACGGTAGAAGGTATCTTTAACGAACCTCGTCATCCCTATACCTTAGGCTTATTACTAGCATTGCCGCAAGGTAAATGGCATGGTGAGTTGAAAGCCGTTGAAGGTCAACCGCCAGATCTATTTGATTTGCCGAGAGGCTGTGCGTTTAACCCGCGTTGTAAATGGGCTATGCGCATTTGTGGTAATCGGATTCCTACGGTTACAAATGTTGGTGAGAATCATCAATTTACATGTTGGTTAGCTAAGTTGGAGGGACTTTAATGAGTTACGTATGGGAGACTGACAATCTCGTTAAAGAGTTCACCCTGTCAGGTGGCTTGTTTAAGCCAAAACACACGGTACACGCTGTACAAGGCGTGAGCCTATATCAATCACCTGGGGAAACCCTTGGTATCGTAGGTGAGTCTGGATGTGGTAAATCTACTTTTGGTTACACTTTGATGGGTTTACATCAAGCTACATCTGGTTCCATTTATATGAATGGTCGTCACATTGATCCTTATATGGAGAGACAAGCTGTTCATCCAGTGATGCAAATGGTATTCCAAAATCCTTACGCATCCCTTAATCCACGACTTACGGTCAATGCTATTTTAGAAGAGCCTTTAGAGCTGGATCCAAAGTATACACCGCGTGATCGCGTTATTCGCGTAAAAGAGGTGCTCGACCAAGTTGGATTAAATATGTCCTTTGGTGAGCGTTACGCTCATGAATTATCTGGCGGTCAACGCCAACGTATCGGTATTGCACGGGCTCTCATTATGCAGCCTCAATGTATCATCTGTGATGAACCGATTTCTGCACTAGATGTATCGATTCAAGTGCAAATTATGACATTGCTTGAACGTTTACAAGCAGAGCATGGCATTTCGTACCTCTTTATTTCTCATGATTTAAACATGGTGCGCTACATTAGTCATCGCATGGTTGTTATGTATTTAGGTGCTGTTATGGAAGAAGGTCCAGCATTGGACTTGTATGAATTCCCACAACATCCATACACCCGTGCCTTGACGGCCTTAAATGGCCCAGTTATGCCACATGCACCAATTGGGGCCCCTCTAAAAGGAGACCCACCAAATCCACTAGATCCGCCAAAAGGCTGTTTGTTTAGTGGTCGCTGTCCAGAAGCGGAAGGTCGTTGCTTTACAGAGCGTCCACCACTTCGCGATTGGGCTGATCGCCGCATCGCATGCTGGCACATATAATGGGAGAATAGTATGGAAAAACTAATTGTTGGTAAGTCCTTAGAAAATCAACTTGATACGGTTATTAAAGAATTGGCACCTACAGGGAATATATCCTATGTAGTATTGCAATTTGATGATGAAGAAGAACCGACACTTATCGCATCTAAAGGTGAACATACAGTTCATTCCAGTGCGAGTTTGATTAAGGTGCTCATCATGGAATATGTCTTTCATTTAGCTCGCACTGAGCAGTTGGACCTTAATGATACGGTGCCTTTATCTAAAACTCCACGCGTTGAAGGTGGTGGGGCACTGCAAGAGCTTGTAGGTAAACATAGCTTTACGTATCTTGAGTTATGCCGTCTCATGATGGTGCTCAGCGATAATATAGCAACGAATTTGCTCATCACTGTACTTGGTATGGAAAATATTAATGCTCGTGCTGAGAAACTCGGTGTTGATGAGATTGAATTAAATCGTATGATGATGGACTTTGATGCGTTAGCTGAGGGTCGAGATAACCATATGACTGCTATGGCCTTAGCTCGTCTTTATAAACACATTTTTGAATATCGTGATAGAGATGCGTATGGCTGTGAAATGTGGAATATTTTAGGTCGCCAACAATTCCGTGATATCTTGCCATTTTACTGGGGCGAAGGCGTACGCTTTCACCATAAAACAGGTTCCCTTGATCGCGTAGAGCATGATGGGGGCGTGTTAGAAACGTTAAGAGGTCATTTTTGCTTTATCTTGTTGATGAGCGATATTGATAATGACCGCGGTAAAGAGTTAGGCGCTCAAGTTGGGCGTATCATGAAAGTATTTGTAGAGGAAGCATTGCCATGATGGATAAACGAAATTTGTTAAAACTCATGGTCCTTGCTCTTGGGGTGAGTGTGCTCTTGTTTGTATTTGGTTACCCTCGCGGTGTTCAACCAATCGACGAGCATACAATCCGTTATGTTATTGAGCAGGAACCATCCACATTGGATCCCGCAAAGTCTACTACCTCTCCGGAGGCTACGGTTCAACTTCAACTATTTGATGGTCTAGTTCGTCTTAATGATGAAAGTGAACCAGAAGCAGCACTTGCAAAAAAATGGGAAATCTCCGATGATGGTCGCGAGTATACCTTCCATTTACGACCTAATTTGAAATGGTCTAATGGAGAGCCTTTAACGGCTCATGATTTTGAATACGCTTGGAAACGCGTATTAGACCCTGAAGTCCATGCGGACAATGCATATATGTTATATGTATTAAAAAATGGCGAAGCCTTTAATGGTGGCGACGCTAAAGCAGAAGATGTTGGTGTTAAGGCCATTGATGACGATACATTGGTAGTTACCTTAGAAAATCCAACAGCGTATTTCTTAAAATTACTAGCATCTCATAGTTTCTATCCAGTGAGCAAAAAGGCTGTAGAGGCTCATGAAAATTGGGCAGCTAATGCAGAAACTATGGTGTCTAATGGTCCATACCGCTTGCTATCTTGGAAGCATAATGGGGAAATGGATTTTATTAAGAATCCTAACTATTGGGATGCAGAATCTGTGAAAACAGAGAAGATGAATTGGCCTATTAGTGAATCCCAAAGCACACGCCTTACATTGGTTGAAGGTGGCGAGGCAGATATGATGGTTGAGCCCCCTGTAGCGGATCAAAAACGCTTAGAAGAGGCGGGTCTATTACATATCGGTCCTATGCTTGGTAACTATTACTACGTATTTAATGTAAAGGCTGACCCTTTCACAAATCCAGATGTACGTAAAGCATTCTCCATGGTTATTAACCGCGCGAACATCGTTAACAACATTGTTCGCGGTGGTAAAGAAGCGGCCTATGCCTTCGTACCGTATGGCATGCTAGAAAGTAATGGCCGTGAAGACTTCCGTGAAGCTGGTAGTTATTTGGTTTACGAAGACGTAGAACAAGCTAAAGATATTTTGAAGAAAGCTGGTTACGATAAGAACCATCCATTACCTCAAATTACGATTTTGTATAATACAAGCGAGTTGCATAAATCCATTGCCGAAGCGATTCAAGATGCATGGGTAAATGCCTTTGATGCTGATGTACGCTTACAAAATCAAGAGACAAAGGTATTCTTGGCAGATCGTGAAGCTGGAAAATACCAAGTAGCTCGTGCTTCTTGGGTTGCTGACTATAGTGATCCGCAAAACTTCTTAGAAGTATTCTCTGCAGAAGACAATGATGGTCAGTACCACAGTGATGAGTACAATGAATTAATCGCACGGATTCGTACAACGCCAAATGGTGCAGCTCGTGATGCACTGATGCATGAAGCAGAAAAGATGATTTTTGATGAATCTCTTGTAATGCCGTTGTACTTCACAACACAACCTTATGTAACAAACGGAACGATTCAAAATTATTTCTGGACTACATTAGGCCTTGTTGACTTTAAAAAAGCATACAAATAAGATACACTTAAGACGTACACTATGTGTACGTCTTTTGTTGTATTTTATGAGGATATATGAACTGGATTGAACCAAAACGTTTAGCATCGGGCATGACCATAGGTATTATGGCACCTGCCAGTGCAAGCGATGAAGATTTACATAAAATAGAAGAAATTTGTGCCTCAAAAGGCTATAAGGTATTCTGGGGTGATAGTGTACATCGTAAGGGCCTCTATGGTGGTACTCCTGAGGAGCAAGCTACAGAGTTTCAATATATGATGACTACAGCCCCTTGTGATGCGGTGCTGGCCTTGCGTGGTGGGTATGGTACGATGCGGTATTTAGAACAATTAGACTATAATGCGATTCGTAAGTATCGTAAGGCTTTTATTGGCTATAGTGATTGTACAGCACTTCATATGGCTATCAACCGATATAGCCAGCTTATTACGTATCATGGTCCTATGGGCGTAGATTTTAAGCCTGAACGAAAAGCAGATATTGATGCCTTATTTAATACCTTAGAAGGTAAATTACAAGTTATTGAACCATTACCTGAACCACCTCGAGGTGCCATTGGCACTGACCTTGGTGATGGGGTTTTACGCGGTGGCAATATGACAATGCTATCTATGCTATCAGGAACGCCATATTTTTTAGAGGACGAGTCTTGGGAGGATACCTTACTATTCATTGAAGATGTAGGGGAGGCTCCTTATAAGCTAGATCGCATGTTGCAACAATTTCGTCTCAGCGGTTTATTGAGCCGCATTAAAGGTTTAGTCATCGGTACTTTTACAAATTGTGAAGGCGACGAAGATGAAGTTGATTATGATTTGGGCTATGAAGCGTTGCGGTACATGGAGGAAAATCGAAATTCTGAATTACCAGAACCTTTTGTGTGCTATGTGCCAACAGGCCATGGCTCGCCGCATCAAACCTTGCCATTAGGAGCAACGATTAGCTTTAGATATATTTCTAACACTATTATCGTTCATCCTTATACGAAATAGGCGACAAATGTTAGTTTACAGATATTAAATAACAATAAGGGACGTTATGACATTACAAGAACGAGAGGCCCATGCGTGTGCCATCATAGATAGTATGGCTATAAAATTGCGCGATGTCTCCTTATATTTACACGATAACCCAGAATTGGGCTTAGACGAGCATAAAGCAGTTAAGGTCATTAACCAATTCTTAGAAACACATAATTTTACATCTCAAGTGGGGCTAACTGAGCTTCCAGAGTTACAAACGGCGTTACGGGGTGACTATAACGGTACTGCACAGCACAAAATAGCCTTTTTAGGTGAATATGACGCGCTGCCAGAACTCGGTCATGGTTGCGGGCATAATCTCATTGCTATGATGAGTTTAGGGGCGGCTATTGCCTTTAGTAAAAGTGCACCGGAAGCATGGGGAACGACCTTCTTTGGTTGTCCTGCGGAGGAAACTATTGGTGGTAAAGTATACATGGCAGAGGCTGGTTTATTTCAGGGCTATGAGGCGGCGCTAATCATTCACCCAGGCGGTGAAAATGAGGTGGGCGGCACATCATTAGCGACACATCCCCTAGAGGTTACTTTCCATGGCCGTTCCTGCCATATAGCATCACTTACTGATTCTGGTATCAATGCCTTAGATTGTGCTGTAGATCTTTATCAAAGGGTTAAAGAGTTAAAGAAAACCTTCCCTAAAGGTGCTATTGTAGGTGCTATCTTTACCGAAGCTGGTACGGCACCGAATGTAGTAACACCTAAGGCTACGATTCGCATGACTGTACGGGGGCGTACGGTGGATGATTTAGAAGGTATTATTTTGCCGGCTATCAAAGAGGCTGCTCAAGAGATCGGAGCATCCTATGGTGCTCAAGTTGAAATGCATCATTATGAGCCACTCTTTAAGGATATGCGTCAAGATAAAAGGTTATTAGATCTCTTTAAAGATGTAATGACTGAGTTTGGTGAAACACCTCGTATATTGCCTGATGATGAAGCGGATGGTAGCACTGATGTAGGTAATGTATCCTATGAGGTACCTACGGCACAGCCCACATTACAGATTGGATTAGGCTTAGAAGCGCATACGCCAGAGTTCACTTGTGCAGCCGGTTCTGATTATGGATTGGCACAAGCTATTAAGGGGGCTAAGATTATGGCTGTTGTAGCCTTGCGTTATGCCATGTGTAAGTGATGTTCAATTTTTGACATATAGAGGTCAAAAAGGTACAATAGATATAATATTTAAGTAAGTATGAAACAAGCCGTCTTCAACAAGACGGCTTTTATTCCGGTGGAGATAGATATGAGTGTTTTAACCGTTTCAAATGTAACCCATGGTTTTGGAGCGCGACAAATTTTAGATGATGCATCATTCCGTTTGTTAAAAGGCGAACACGTAGGCCTTATTGGTGCTAATGGTGAAGGTAAGTCTACGTTCCTAAATATCATTACAGGTAAAATACCGCCTGACGAAGGTAAAATTGAATGGTCCAACCAAGTAACAGTAGGTTATTTGGATCAACATGCAGTGCTTGAAAAGGGCATGACTATTCGCGATGTATTACAACGGGCTTTCGATGATTTGTTCGTTATGGAGCAAAATATTAACGATGCGTACAATCGCATGGGTGATGTGTCCGAAGATGAAATGAATAAGCTTCTCGAGCAAGTTGGGGAATGGCAAGAAATTCTTGAACAACGTGGGTTCTATGAAATTGATGCGGTTATTGAGCGTACTGCTTCTGGTTTAGGCCTTACAGATATCGGCTTAGATCGAGATGTTACAGAGCTCAGTGGTGGTCAACGTACTAAAGTTTTACTTACTAAACTATTACTAGAGAAACCGACAATTTTATTATTGGACGAACCGACAAACTATCTTGATGTAGAGCATATTCAATGGTTGCAAAACTATTTGCAGAACTACGAAAATGCGTTCATCTTGATTTCTCATGATATGGAGTTCTTAAATTCCGTAGTCAATGTCATTTATCATATTGAGCAAGCAGTACTTACTCGATATACTGGTGACTATCATCAGTTCCAAGCTGCTTACGAAGTGAAAAAGGCACAAGCTGCCAAGGCTTATGAGCGTCAACAACAAGAGATTGAGCGTATGGAGGACTTTATTCAACGTAATAAAGCTCGTGTAGCGACGCGTGGTATGGCAAACTCTAGAGCAAAACGCTTAGAGAAGATGGAAATTTTGGAAAAACCAAAAGAGTATATCAAGCCTACCTTTGGCTTTAAAGAAGGTCGTACACCAAGCCGCTTCATTGTAGAGGCTTTTGGCTTACAATTAGGTTATGATGAACCGTTAACTAGACCAGTAGACTTTCAAATTGAAAGAAATAAAAAAATCGCCATTCGCGGCGTCAATGGTTTAGGCAAAACAACGTTGTTAAAAACTATTCTAGGTTTATTAAAACCTGTGAGTGGTGAGTTGGTAAAAGGTGAGTTCTTACAAGTTGGCTATTTTGCTCAAGAGGATACACCATCTAACTCTGAAACAGCGCTAGATTATATTTGGAATGAATATCCGGCTATGACCAATGCAGAGGTGCGTGCAGCCCTTGCTCGTTGTGGTCTTACGAATGAACATATTACGTCTCAAATGCGTGTACTATCTGGTGGTGAGAATGCTAAGGTTCGCCTATGCAAACTCATGCAGAATAAGTACAATGTGTTGGTGTTAGACGAACCGACTAACCATTTAGACATATATGCGAAGGAAGAATTGAGCCGTGCATTACGTGATTTCAAAGGTACTATTGTACTAGTAAGTCACGAACCTGAATTCTATCAAGGTTGGGTTACGGATATTTGGAATATTGAGGATTGGACGACAAAAATCGTTTAGGAGGACCGATGAATCAACGTGCAAAGGACGGGATAAAGCAATTCTTAGAGGCTTTATCTGTTGATACAGAGGCACCAGAGTTAGAGAAGACACCAAGTCGTGTAACAGAATTATATAGTGAATTATTCAGCGGTGTAGGATTAGATACAAAATCTGCATGGGGAGAAACCTTTAGCACAGACTATAAAGGTCTTGTGGCAGTTACAGGGATTCCGTTTTATTCCATGTGCGAGCACCATTTATTACCTTTCTTTGGTACTGTAGATATTGTGTACCAACCTAAGGATGGGTGTGTTGCAGGACTTAGCAAGTTCCAAGATATTGTTAATATTCTTAGCCGTAGACCGCAATTACAAGAGCGGTTGGCATCTGAATTGGCAGATGCTATTATAAATGATTTATCCGCTCATGGCGTATTTGTACGCATTACATCGACTCAGTTGTGTATGCTCATCAAAGGTACCATGCAGCAAGATTCAAAGGTTATTACATTAGAAAGCCGAGGCGTATTGGCCGAAAAAGGCACATTAAGAGATGAAGCGTTGGCAATGTTAGGTGGAGGACAGGCAAATGTTTAAACGTAGAAATTATACATGGAATGATGGCAAAAGTTTATCTTTGTGCGATCGTACCCTTATCATGGGTATACTCAATGGTACACCTGACTCCTTCTCTGATGGCGGTCTATTTAACACACCAGAGTCAGCAGCAGCGCATGTAAAACAAATGATTGAAGATGGTGCGGACATTATTGATTTAGGCGTTGAATCTACACGCCCAGGTTCTACACCATTGACGGCAGACGAAGAAATTGAGCGTTTGTCTCTATTAATAGATCCTGTATTACATGCATCTACAGTTCCCGTATCTATCGATACATATCACGCTAAAACAGCTGAATATGCATTCTCTAAAGGGGCGCATATTTTAAATGACGTATGGGGACTACATTATGATCCTGATATGGCGGCGGTAGCAGCTAACTTCAAGGTGCCTGTTATTATCATGCACAATAGTAATGATACAAACTATGGCGATATTATTGAGGATATGAAAGCATTTTTCTTCTGCGCTATCGATAAAGCGTTAAAAGAGGGGGTTACACCTCAACAAATCTGGCTCGACCCAGGTATTGGCTTCTTCGGTAAAACAGAAGAACAAAATATTGAAGTTATGCAGCGATTAGGTGAGTTAACAGCTCATGAATATCCAATTTTGTTGGCACCTAGCCGTAAGGGCTTTATCGGGTCTATGTTGGGCGGTTTGCCACCAGAAGAACGCGATGAAGGCACTGTAGCCGCTTGTATTACAGGTGTATTCCAAGGCGTTGATATGGTGCGTGTTCATAACGTGAAGATGCATAAGCGTGCTTTAGCAGTCGCGGATGGCCTATTACGAGGTGAATAATGGATAAAATCGTTTTGAAAAATATGGCCTTCTATGGATACCATGGGAACTTGGAATCTGAACAAGCACAAGGTCAACGATTTTTTGTAGATGTGGAAATTACAACAGATCTTACCAAGGCTGGTCAAAGTGATCTGCTAGAGGACTCTATCAATTATGTAGAGGTATATGAAATTGTAGAATCTGTTATGACTGGTGAGAAACGTAATCTATTGGAGCGCTTGGGGGCGCTTATTGCGGATTCCTTGTATCAACATTACCAAGGTATCGTAGGTTTATCTGTAACGGTGCGGAAGCCATCTGTACCAATTGCAGGTATTTTAGATTATGTTGAGGTTGTAACTACAAGGGGACAAGTTTGATGTATACCTATTACATCAGTGTAGGCTCCAATATGGGGGACAAGAAAGGCTACATTCATTCTGCTTTTCAGTCATTGCAGCAACATGAGGCTGTTTCTAAGGTGATTAGTTCTACGCTTATTGAAACTGAGCCGTGGGGATATACGGAGCAAGATACATTTGTTAATGGCATGTGGTTTTGTGAAAGTACTTTAGAGCCTCATCAAATGCTCGGTCTAATTCAATGTCTTGAAAAAGGGGCAGGCCGTAAACGTTTGATTCATTGGGGGCCTCGCACGCTAGATTTAGATATTATTTTAGCTTACGACTCACAAGGTGCTATGCTTTCTTTAAATGATGCAACACTCGTTGTGCCGCATCCACATTTTTGGGATCGCTCCTTTGTATTAGAACCACTATATGAGTTGTTGCCAACTTTTACCTATAAAGATATGACAATTAATGAGCGATTAGCTCAATTAAGTGAATAAAAGAGCGATATATGTGTTAAGATTAGTGAACCAGTAAATACTAAGATTAATGAACTAGTAAATACGATACATATTGTACAGGAGTTTACGTTTTATGACTGGGGATTCATAGGGAGTGTAAATGAATATAAAACGTATCGGTTTATGTGTACTGGCTTTGATTGTAGTGGGGATATCCTATTGGCTTGCGGTAGGCGTCAACTACGATACTAAAACAGTGCGTATAGATCCGGAAGCGCATACATTAGTCAACTCTAGTGATGCCATTATTTCGAAACGAATATTAGCGATGAAATCCATTGATTCACAAGTGTATTTCTTAGGTTACGAAGGGTATGGTATTTATAATTTAGCTGATAATACACTTCGGTTGATGCCTATTACCTTTCGTGGTCAACATATAGAGCCACCGAAGACCGAGAATTACCAACGTGGCTTACGTGAGATTACTATGGTAAAAACTTTCTCTGATTTTAGTGGTCCAGAACAATCCGTACTCAAGGATTTGTTGGAATCTACAGATAGAGGGGCGCATTATTATGGTGACTTTTACCATTCTGGTTATGAATCATCTCTTATCGATATGAAGGACCAGTATTTTATTACGAATACGGTACGTGCCTTAAAACGTATAAACCATACATTATATGTATATGATGCGTCAGGCTTTATTATTATTGATTTAGATAATCGTCGCTTGCAGGGGTTCTTTAATAATCGCCTTGGCGGTGAAGGGCCTAAAGGTGTACCGGATAGCTTACGTGGCCATTATGGCGGGGACTTCACTATGATATATGCGCTATCTAAACTAGATCCTAAGGATTTAGAAATTTTATGGACTATGCGTAAACAATATTTAGAAAAATCACCACAAGTGATGGAGGATAAAGACTTATTCCCTCTTAACCTTGAAGATATGGCTTTATAAGTGCGATTTTGTTGTGGTCAGTTTCTTTACTAGATGCAACTAAAGATAGAGAGACTGTTATATGAAATGCCCCCAAAAGTTGGACACAATTTTGGGGGCATTTCATATAACAGTCTTTTTTCAGTACTTTTAATAGATTTTCTAAAAATGGGTATATGGGTATATAATAATTATGTATTCTTTAAATCATATGATTTTATATAATTTGAATAGAAAACATCGAATTTTGATATAAAGTATTTAGATATTGAGTATTTGATTTCAATACATTAGTGTTGGTTAAGGTTTTATCATTTACTCGCTAATAATTGGAGGCCCTTATGAAATTGCGTAAAGTAGGTATTATTGGTACTGGTCACGTAGGTTCTCATGTAGCTTTTTCTCTTGCGTTGCAAGGTGAAGTTGATGAGCTATATATGATGGATATTGATGAGAAAAAGGCGAAAGCCCAAGCTATGGATGTTAATGATGCGGTTAGCTATATTCCTCATAAAGTAATAGCTACTGCAGGTCCTATTGAGGGCTGTGGAGATTGTGATATTCTCGTGTTTAGTGCAGGACCTTTGCCAAATTTGTATCAAGATCGTTTAGAAAGTCTTGGTGAAACGGTAGAGGTATTAAAGGACGTTATTCCTCGTATTAAACAATCTGGGTTTGATGGGTTTATTATTTCTATCTCAAATCCTGCAGATGTGGTGGCTACTTACTTATGTACACATTTAAATTGGAACCCTAAGCGCATTATCTCTACAGGTACAGCATTAGATTCTGCTCGACTCCAAAAAGAATTAGCTCATATTTTCAACATTAGTAATCGCTCTATTACGGCATATTGTTTAGGTGAACATGGTGGTAGTGCTATGGTGCCGTGGTCTCACGTATGCATTCAAGGTAAGCCCTTGGAGCAGTTACAACAGGAATTACCTCATAGATTCCCTACACTTGATCATCAACAAGTATTAGATGATGTAAAGATTGGTGGTTACCATGTATTAGCCGGTAAAGGCTCTACAGAATTTGGTATTGCTAGCGCTACTACTGAGCTAATTCGCGCTGTATTCCACAATGAAAAGAAGGTACTTCCTTGTTCTTGTTACTTGGATGGTCAATACGGAGAAAGCGGAATTTTTGCGTCCACTCCTGCTGTTATTGGTAAAGATGGTATTGAAGATATTTTAGAACTACAACTTACTGTTGAAGAGTTAACTTTATTTAAAGCTTCCTGTGCTATTATTCGTGAACATGCTACTAAGGCAGAAACTATGTAAATATAGCTTATCGTTAGATGTATACATAACTGTGCCTTTGTATACATATATATAATTGCACTCTGTTTTTCTAGAGAAATATCTGTAATATTATTTAGTCCCAAGCTATGTTATGTGGTATAATTTAAAAATGACAATATACAGATGATGAATATTTTTGGGGGACATTATGACTCAGGACACTATGGAAGTACAACGTCCAAAAAGGCCGCGCAAACGGGTTCGCCCTAATCGCAAAGCGCAGGATCAGCGTATTATCCTCATGTGGATCAAGCGAATTGGTATAGGGATTATGGTGCTGCTATTGTTAGGGCAGGCCTATCGCTTGGTGGCTGTATATCAAGAAAAACAACATATAGAGCAACAATTGCAAGAATTAAAACAGCGAAATGAAGAATTAGAGCAGGAAAAGGCTAAGTTACAAGATCCGAAGACCATTGAAGGGGTGGCTCGTGAGGAATTAGGCTTAGTTAAGCCTGGTGAAGTACCATATGTAAAATAGGTAAGAATTTAATTTTTGATTCGCTTTATTGTGTAGTTTGAGGTTTCCGCATTAATTAGGAGGTTGCATGGCAATCGAAGTTGGTAACATTGTAGATGGTACCGTATCTGGTATTACAAAATTCGGCGTATTTGTTGATTTAGGAGAGAAACAAACAGGGTTAGTTCATATTTCTGAAGTAGCTCATGGGTATGTCGAAGATATTAATACCGTATTAAAGGTTGAGGATCCTGTAAAGGTAAAGGTTTTATCCATTGATGGCAATAAAATTGGTCTTTCTATTCGTCAAACACAATCTAAAGAAGTGGTAAGTGAAGAAAGACGTCCTCGTAGAGTTCAATCTAAACAAAGTGCAGAGGCTTTCGAAGCGAAGATGAAATCATTTTTGCGCGATAGCAATGAACGCCTGCACGATTTAAAACGCAATACAGAAGGTAAACGCGGAGGCCGAGGCGGTCGTCGAGATTAATAGTGAGAGATGGCTTTCTGCCATCTCTTTACTTATGTATAAAATAGTAAGGGGGCAGTAGTATTAGGTGGATACTACTGTATGCAAGGAGCGATTATGAAGTTAGCAATTATCGATATTGGATCTAATTCAGTACGCTTATTATTAGCTACTTATGAAAATAAAATTTGGCATTACGAGCCAAAACAGTTGTGGACCACTCGTCTTGGAGAGCGAAATACAGATGGTACATTACGTGCTGAATCGATGGAAGCATCATATCAAGCCTTCAGGGATATTAAGAAATTAGCCGACCAATACGGAGCGGAATACTGCTTTGGTTTTGCAACGAGCGCTGTTCGTGAAGCCGCTAATGGCCTTGAATTTATGGAGCACATTAGTGAATATTGTCCGATGGAATGGCGTATTCTCTCGGGCGATGAAGAGGCTATTTATGGCTTTAATGGCGCCTTAGGGGAACAGTTGAATGATGGCCGTCACTATACAACTATCGATATCGGTGGCGGTAGTACAGAGCTAGCATTAGGCAATAAGGACGGCGTTTATTGGAGTCGCTCTTATCCTATAGGGGCTGTACGGCTTCAATCTATGTCTGACGAAGGTCCTCAACGTGTGTGGGAAGAAACTCAATTCTTGTGGGATCCGATGATGATTGAAGGGGAATTTGGTGAATTCATTGGTATCGGCGGTACGTTAACGACCTTGGCAGCTATCGATTTAAAGTTAGAAGATTATGATGGCACTAAGGTGCAAGGACATAAATTGAGCCGTGAGACTGTGGAAGGCATCATTATGAGATTGCGTTACATGAGCCGTGAAGAGCGATTGCAAGTCAAAGGCTTACCTGCCGGTCGTGCCGATATCATCGTAGCCGGTGCGGAGATTTTAACGTCCTTTATGGACGCTTATGAGGTGCCTCATGTATTTGTGAGTGACCAAGATGGTATGGAGGCGATGGCCAGTGAATGTGAAAGCACTCATTCGAAGAGTTAATCACACTTTAAAATTACATAAGCTATTTCCTGAATATAGCCGTATATTGATAGCTTGTTCTGGTGGTCCAGATTCGATGGCTTTATTACATTTATTACAAGACATTGCTGCGCATCGCCATACAAAATATAAGCTTGGTATTGCTATCGTAGACCACTCTATTCGCCCTGAAAGTAAAGATGAGGTTCTATGGCTTCAAAATCAGGTAGATGCATTAGGGTTGTCGTTTTATACAACTACCTTTGATGTGCCTACCTTGAGTAAAGACCTAAAGCTATCTGAGGAGACCGTTGGTAGGCAAGTTCGCTATCAATGGCTAAATGAAATAGCTCATTCTGAGGGGTATGATTATATTGCGGTAGCTCATCATAAGGATGATCAAGCTGAGTCGATTCTAGCGCATCTTATTAGAGGTGCAGGATTAAAGGGGCTAACAGGTATGGCTGTAGTCAACCATGACTATGATATCCCTGTGATTAGACCTTTATTAGATGTTACAAAAGAGGAATTATTAGCTTATTTAGCCGATAGAAAGCTCACGTATTGTATTGATTCTACAAATGATGATATTCGATATCAGCGAAATAGAATTCGTCATCGCATTATACCAGAGTTAGAATCGATTAACCCTAATGTAGTAGATGCTATCGCTAGATTAGGATGTTCTGTAAGTGAAGATTTAGCAGTAATTTCTAATTTGACGGTACAAGCTTTTGAGCGATTAGTGACTATTGATAAAAATGAAATGCGTTTATCTCGTAAGGCCTTACGAAAGGAACCAGTTGCTATACAACGTCGTTTGTGGCAGCGTTTGATGAGTTCTATTGACTCTGATATAACGCTTACTACAGCTCATCAAGAGCAATTACTAGATATTGTTAACACCGGAGAAGGGAAAACTTTCACTATAAAAAGTATAAAAGTAACCGCTCAATGTGATACAATAAAGGTATATTGCAAACATTAATATGAATCGTGGAGGTCATATAGATGCATCAAGATGCAAAAGATATTTTATATACAGAAGAACAATTAAAAGCACGTGTAGCGGAACTGGGTAAAGAGATTAGTAAAGATTACCAAAATGAATCCGTTGTGCTCGTAGGGGTATTAAAGGGTGCTATCGTATTCTTTACAGATTTAGCACGCGCTATTGATGACAGCGTAGATGTAAGTTTTGATTTCATCTCTTGTTCTAGTTATGGCAGTGGTACAACTAGTACAGGGGTAGTTCGAATTTTAAAAGATTTAGATCGCTCTGTAGAGGGTAAACATGTACTCGTTGTAGAGGATATCGTTGATACTGGTACAACATTACATTACTTGCTAGAAAATTTACATGCTCGTGGCGCTAAAAGCGTACGTCTTGCAGCGTTATTAAATAAACCTGACCGCCGTAAAATGGACGTAGAAGTAGACTATGTAGGCTTTATTATTCCTGACTACTTTGTTATCGGTTATGGTTTAGACTACGCGGAAAAATATCGTCACTTGCCTTATATCGGTATTTTAAAGGAAGAAATGTATCAAAATTAAAAATATGATATAATATATGAGTGCATCTCTCAATGAGATGTACTCAATTCGTTTATACAACTAAATTACTATTGAAAGGGGTAATATTTTGGGTCGATTTACTAAAAATATCGTCCTTTATTTACTTATCATTGCCGCTTTCGTTATCGCCATTGACGCTTTCTCTGGTCAAAGTGCGAATAAATCTGAACTTAGTTATACAGGATTTATTCAACAAGTACAACAGAAAAAGGTTGAGTCCGTAACGATTACCAATGATCACGGTATTAAAGGTAAACTAAAAAATGGAACAGAGTTCAATTCTTATGCGCCTAGTGATGAAACATTAATTAAAACATTACAAGATAATGGCGTAGAAATCACAGCAGCTCCACCTGAGCAACCAGCTTGGTGGATGAGCCTGTTAGGTTCTGCTATTCCTATTATCATCTTGGTCGTATTGTTCTTCTTTATCATGCAACAAACACAAGGTGGCGGTGGCCGAGTGATGAACTTCGGTAAAAGCCGTGCTAGATTGATGGGTGAAGGTAACGTAAAGGTTAGCTTTAAAGATGTAGCAGGTGCTGAAGAAGCAAAACAAGAATTAGAAGAAGTAGTAGAATTCTTGAAGGATCCAGGTAAATTTACAACAATCGGTGCTAAAATTCCGAAAGGTGTATTGCTCGCAGGACCTCCAGGTACAGGTAAAACATTGCTTGCTAAAGCCGTTGCTGGTGAAGCAGGGGTACCATTCTTTACGATTTCCGGTTCTGATTTCGTAGAAATGTTCGTAGGTGTTGGTGCATCTCGTGTGCGCGATCTTTTCACACAAGCGAAAAAGAATGCTCCATGTATTATCTTCATCGACGAAATTGATGCGGTTGGTCGTCAACGTGGCGCAGGTCTTGGTGGTGGTCACGATGAACGTGAACAAACATTGAACCAATTGCTCGTTGAAATGGATGGCTTCGGTGCCAACGAAGGTATTATTACCATCGCCGCTACAAACCGCCCAGATATTCTTGACCCAGCGCTGTTGCGTCCAGGTCGTTTTGACCGTCAAGTTATCGTAGGTCGTCCAGACTTACGCGGTCGTGAAGCAATCTTGAAAGTACATGCTCGTAACAAGCCATTGGCTGACGATGTAGACTTAAAAACAATTGCGAAGAAAACTCCAGGCTTTACTGGTGCTGACTTGAACAACTTGTTAAACGAAGCGGCTTTATTGGCGGCTCGCCTTAACAAAAAAGTTATCACTATGGCTGAAGTTGAAGAAGCAAGTGAAAAGGTTAGCATGGGTCCTGAACGCCGCAGTCATATTGTGAGCGAGAAAGACCGTAAGTTAACAGCGTACCATGAATCTGGTCATGCTATTGTGGCACATTTATTGCCTCATGCAGATCCTGTTCATAAGGTAACAATCATTCCTCGTGGCGCAGCAGGTGGTTACACTATGATGCTTCCTACAGAGGAACAAAATTACAAAACAAAATCTCAATTATTAGCGGATATTCGCGTAGCTCTTGGCGGTCGAATTGCAGAGGCCTTAATCCTAGATGAAATCAGTACAGGTGCTTCTGGTGACCTTCAAAGCGTAACGAATACAGCTCGTGCGATGGTAACGCGTTGGGGTATGAGTGATGAGCTTGGTCCTATCGTATTTGGTGAACAACAAGAACAAGTATTCTTGGGTAAAAACCTTGGACACGAGCGCAACTATAGTGAAGAGATTGCAGCAAAAATCGACTCTGAAATTCATCGCATTGTAGAAGAAGCGTACAAAGATGTAACAAAACTTCTCAGCGAAAATGAAAAATTCTTACATGACATGGCAAATGCTTTGTTAGAAGAAGAAACAATCGATTCTAAAGCTGTAGATAATCTTTATAAATATGGTACAACGAAAGCCCCTGAAGTTGAGGAGCCTAAAGAAGCTCTAGAAGCGGCAGGTATTGTAGTACCAGAGGTGGTTGAAGCTAAAGAAAACACTGCTACAGTGGATGCTCCTAGTGAAACACCTTCTAATGAAATCAAATAATGAGATATCTAAATAAAAGAGCTGGCCTCGTTGAGGACCAGCTCTTTTTATATATGTTCTTTTGATTATAATTACCTATTACTAGCTATAGTACTTAGTATTCTATCTATATTGTGAAGCTCGTAATGTAGTTGGTGAGGATTAGCTATTGGCCATCATTAATATGACGTGTTGCCAAGTACTGTTGAATTCTACGCTCTTTTCGGGCTTTTAAATATTTTTGAGCCAGTACATTTGGAATTGCTACACCAACCGCAATACTTACAATAGTAAGGACGCCTGTTACACCGTTTTGGACCATATGAAGTAAGCCGGATTCTGATAGTGCGTTGATATGAAGCATATCAAAGAGGAATCTGTAATATAAAATACCAGGCATTAAGGCTATAGCAGATGGGACGATGATAATTGTGCTAGATGTTCTCAGCCAAGTAGAAACTTTTACATAGATTACGCTCATTACAGCGGCGCCTACAAAGGTAGCACCTGGAATGGAGAAGCCAAATTCAACAGTTAATAAATTGCGGATAAATACGCATAATACACCACCAATACCAATGGATACTAGTAATCGGACAGGGGCGTTAAATAGTACTGCAAAGGATGCGGCTGCTGTAAAAGCCCCTATAATTTGCTCAATGGTTAATACATGAGGCTTAATATCTACAAAGCTAAAGGCCGGCATAGGGCTAAAGTATAATGCCATGGCCATGCCTAAGGTCATGCTACCAACGATAAGGATCGTTCTAATAGCTCTTGTAATTCCCGATAAAATATGGTTGTTGATGGTATCAATAACGGAGTTTATAAGAGGTACACCAGGTATCATAAATAAGGTACAACAAACAAGAACGTAAACTAACGAATCTTGTTCAATATGTGAATAGAAACCATAGGCAGAAACCATGGCAGCAAAGCCGCCAATTGTAATGCCTACATATTCATTGCAACCAAAGCGTACCGATAAGGTACGACCAAAATAACCGATTAGAGAACAAATAACAGTTACAATAAAAGCTATCATATCGCCACTATATAAAAAGGCAAGGCCTGCTGATCCGAGGGCACAAGCAATACCCTTTATCCAATCAGGATATACTGGAATAGTGGAATCTAATTTTGAAATTAACTGTTCATAAGTTGTAAGTGAATAATGTCGTTCAAAGGCTCGCCAAGTTAGTTTAGATACTGCATTAATCATGGCCATATTGGGTACATGGACAGGTGTTTTTCTAAATACGGTAATAGATCGTTCCTTATGCAGTAAATTGATCATAATCGTAGTATAGGAAATATGTATATTTAAATAATCATGAGGAATACCCATAAATGTGGCGGCTTTAAGCATTTCTTCAATGATTCGATTTGTATCGGCACCACACTCCATGAGTAGTTTGCCTATGTTTAATAGAACATCGAGCTTTCTATGAATATGAATAAACGGGTTCTCAAGAACTTCATTTTTTTCTTCTAATGTAAATTGTTTCATATATCTCCCCAGATAATGATAGATTATACTATTGTTATCTTTTACATAAGGTATAACTTAATACTATATGTATTATATCATTAATTACTATAAATAATCCTTGCTTTTTATAGGGGACACTTGTACAATCGAATTGTAAACCTAGGTTGACAAAGAAAGGGGCTCTAAACTATGCGTGATGAAGTGCTAGAATTCTTGAGACAAAACCAAGGTAGTTTCGTATCGGGACAAGATATGTCCGAAGCATGCCATGTTTCGCGCACAGCTATTTGGAAACATATCAAGGCGTTACGTCAAAAAGGCTACAAAATAGAATCTTATACCAAGAGGGGGTATCGATTATTGGAGGAACCTGATTTGTTAAGTCCATTGGCCATGAAGCAAATCTTGAAGACCGATGTGTTTGGCAAACGATATGTTTATATGGATGTTACAGAGTCTACAAACCTAGAGGCTCGTCGATTAGCTCAACAAGGTGCTGAAGAAGGTACTGTTGTCGTTACAGAAGAGCAAGCAGCTGGTCGTGGTCGCTTATCTCGTGGCTGGTATTCTCCATTTGGTAAAGGTCTGTGGTTTAGTCTTATCTTGCGCCCTGATTTTGCGCCTGTAGAAGCACCAAAGTGTACTTTGATGGCCGCAGTGGCATTAACAAAGGCATTCCATAAAATGGGGCTCACTGATGCGGGTATTAAGTGGCCTAATGATATTTTAGTGAATGGCCGTAAATTGGTAGGTATCTTAACAGAAATGTCCGGCTCTATGGAGGAAATCTCTCATATTGTGATGGGCATTGGTGTTAATGTTAAAACAAAACAAGAAGAACTACCAGAAGAATTAAAATTAATTGCTACATCCCTCGCGATGGAAGGGATCGATATTGAGCGGACGGAAGCATTTAGAATTATATTAGAAGCCTTAGAGCATCAATATTATGATGTTCTTGATAGCGGCTTTGAGGAAACTCTCAATGAATGGCGTCAATTATCGGTGACTCTCGGTGAAGAAATCGAGGTTCGCGCTCCTGGTAATACCTATGAAGGGGTAGCCACCGATATTGATGAAGATGGTAATTTATTAGTAAGAATCCCGGATGGGACTGTTAAACGTGTTATGGCAGGGGACGTATCAATTCGTCCGCGTAAATAGGAGGCATTCATGTTATTAGTAATTGATGTGGGGAACACCAACATTGTTCTAGGTGTATACGACAAGGCAGAGCTTGTAGGTCACTGGCGTATTTCCACGGATCGGGTTCGTACCACTGATGAATATGGCATGTTGATGATGAACTTGTTCTTCCACGATCGCAAGGTTAATGTGAAAGATATTAAAGATATTATCATTTCTTCTGTTGTACCTCCAATGATGCCTACCTTAGAACGTGTATGTTTACGTTATTTCAATGTGAATCCTCTTATCGTAGGTCCTGGTACTAAAACAGGTATTGCTATTAAGTATGATAATCCGCGTGAAGTTGGTGCGGACCGCATCGTAAATGCTGTAGCGGCTCATGAAAAATACAAGGGTGACTTGATTATTATTGACTTTGGTACAGCAACTACTTATTGTGCAGTACAAGGTAATGGCGATTATATGGGCGGTGTTATTACTCCAGGTGTAACAATTTCTGCGGAGGCTCTCTTCCAACGGGCTGCTAAATTGCCACGTATTGAAGTAAGAGATCCAGGGCAAGTCATTTGCCGGAATACCGTATCTTCTATGCAATCCGGTATGTTCTACGGCTACGTAGGTCAAGTAGAGGGTCTCGTAACGCGCATGAAAGCAGAAATGGGCGACCACGTAACTGTAGTGGCTACAGGTGGTTTGGCACAGCTTATCAGCAGTGCTACAGACTGCATTGACCATGTAGAGCCTATGCTTACACTAGAAGGTTTACGCCTTATTTACGAAAGAAATAAATAATGCTACTATAATATAGTTACGTATATGTAACGAAGTAGTGTACATTCGGGTACAGCTTATGCTGTACCCTTTTTGTTAGGGGATATAGAATTATATGAATTATAAACAGTGGCAAATAGGGTCCGTCAAAATTGATGGTCAAGCCATATTAGCGCCTATGGCAGGGGTAAGCGATATTGCCTATCGCTTACTTGCTAAAGAGCATGGCGCTGCCTTGGTTTGCACCGAAATGGTCAGCGCCATGGGCATTAAATATAAAAATGAGCGCACTCATGAATTGTTGCGTATTGAAGAGGCAGAACGCCCTGTATCTATGCAAATCTTTGGTTCCAATCCAGAAGCAATTGCGTTAGGCGCAAAGGTAGTAGCTGATGCAGGTGCCGATATTGTAGATATTAATATGGGCTGTCCTGTGAAAAAGGTAGTAACCTCAGGTGATGGTTCTGCGCTTATGAAAAATCCAGATTTAGCAGCTCGTGTAGCAGAGGCTGCGGTTAAGGCCGTCGATGTGCCTGTAACCGTAAAAATGCGAATTGGTTGGGATAGTGATTCCATCAATGTTGTGGACTTTGCTAAGCGCATCGAATCTACAGGTGTGGCGGCTATTGCAGTACATGGCCGTACTAAGGAGCAAATGTACAGTGGGCATGCTGATTGGTCTTATATTAAGGCTGTAAAAGAGGCTGTGTCTGTACCGGTTATTGGTAATGGCGATATAGTAGAGCCTAAAGATGCAAAGCAAATGCTTGATGAAACGGGTTGTGATGCGGTAATGGTAGGCCGTGGTGCTCAGGGGAATCCTTGGATCTTTGGTCGTATTCACCATTATTTGGCGACTGGTGAAATATTACCAGCACCTACAGATATTGAGCGTCTCGATATGCTATTAAAACATTTTGATTTGTTATGCCAATATAAGGGTGAAAGTATGGCCGTTAAGGAAATACGAACTCATGCAGGGTGGTATATGAAGGGACTTCCTGAATCTGCCTATTGGCGCAATCGTGTAAATACAATTCATACTGTAACAAGCTTTCACGATGAGCTAGAATCATACCGTAAAATACTGGTTGCAATGTAGTCAGATTGACAAATGAATAGTATTTTTATATAATGGTTGAGATAATTTAGAAACAAAAGACAAGGTGTCATCTTACTATGACACTTTTTCTTATTATTTATATGTAGAAAGAGTGGGGTACCCATGGCAGACGTAAAAGAAACATTACTTACCGCCGACGGTTTAAAGAAATTAGAAGAAGAATTAGCGTACTATAAATCTGTACGTCGTATTGAAGTATCTGAACGTATTAAGACAGCTATTGAATATGGCGATATCAGTGAAAACTCTGAATATGATGATGCAAAAAATGAACAAGCTTTCATCGAAGGTCATATTGTAGAGTTAGAAAATAAAATTAACACGGCGAAAATCATTGACGAGTCCGTAAAGGGTGATGTTGTATCTGTAGGTAGTAAAGTTACTGTACTTGATACGATGTACAATGATGAATTGGAATATGTTATCGTTGGTTCCTCTGAAGCGGATCCATTCAACAATCGTATCTCTAACGAATCTCCTGTAGGTAAAGCTATTTTGGGCAAACGTAAAGGTGATGAAGTAGAGGTTTCCACACCAGATGGTCCTGTTACATTCAAAGTGTTAGCAATCCAATAATTTACATTTACTGACGAAGAGGCGATAACATGAGTGAAGAAATTAAAAATGTACAAGAAGAGCTGAATGAGCAAATGCAAATTCGCCGCGACAAATTGGCTGAATACGAAGCAGATGGCATCTATCCATTTGGTCAACGTTTTGTTGTAAAAGATCATGCAAAAGAAATTAAAGATGACTTCTTCTTGAAATATGATGGTCAACCTGTAGTTATTGCAGGGCGCTTGATGACAATCCGTTCCCATGGTAAAACAGCATTTGCCAATGTTCGTGATAAATCTGGGGATATTCAAGTATATTTCCGTAAAGATGTATTGGGCGAAGAGGCTTATAAATACGTAAAAATGCTTGATATCGGTGATATCATCGGTATAGAAGGTCATGTATTTAAAACTCATACAGGTGAAGTTACAATTAAAGTTAACAAATTAACTTTGTTATCTAAATCTTTACGTCCATTGCCAGAAAAATGGCATGGTTTAAAGGATACAGAACTTCGTTACCGTCAACGTTATGTTGATTTGATTGTAAATCCTGAAGTGCGTGATTCATTTGTAAAACGCTCTCAAATCGTTGCTAAAATTCGCGAATACATGATGCGTGATGGTTTCATGGAAGTGGAAACTCCAATGATGCATGCGATTCCTGGTGGTGCGGCAGCTCGTCCATTCATTACACATCACAATGCGCTCGATATTGATATCTACATGCGTATTGCTCCTGAATTGTACCTCAAACGTTTAATTGTTGGTGGTATGGATCGCGTATTCGAAATGAACCGCTGTTTCCGTAACGAAGGTATCGACAACCGTCATAACCCAGAATTCACTACTATCGAATCTTACCAAGCGTATGGCGATGTTGAGGATGCTATTCGTTTAACAGAAAATCTTGTGTCCTACTGTGCTCAAGAGGTTCTAGGTACACAAGAAATCACATACCAAGGTACTGAAATCAATTTGACTCCACCTTGGAACCGTATCACAATGGCAGAAGGTGTAAAAAAATACACTGGTGAAGACTTTGATGCAGTAAATACTGTTGAAGAAGCTCGAGCTATTGCAGATCGTTTGAATGTAGAATATACAGATAACGATGGTATTGGTAAAATCTTAAATGCTTGCTTCGAAGATTATGTAGAAGAAAACTTGATTCAACCAACTATCGTATATGGTCATCCAAAAGAAATTTCTCCACTTGCGAAAGCAAGTCGTGAAAATCCATTGGCTACAGAACGTTTTGAAGCGTTCATTTATGGTCGTGAATTGGCAAATGGCTTCTCCGAGTTAAATGACCCAATCGACCAAAAACAACGTTTCTTGGATCAATTGAAAGAACGCGAAGCTGGCGATGATGAAGCTCACCGTATGGATGAAGACTTCGTTACAGCTCTTGAATACGGTTTACCTCCAACAGCAGGTTTAGGTGTTGGTATTGACCGTCTCGTTATGTTCTTAACAGACTCTGCATCCATCCGCGATGTATTGTTGTTCCCATTGATGAAACCAGAAGCTCCTAAGCATATTGAAGCTGAAGAAGAAGCAGCTGAATAATCTAACATACAAAGGCTCCCTATTCTTTGAGTAGGGAGCTTTTTTTACATGACCATAATGTACTACATTAAATACTATAAACATATAAAGTATTGATATTAAGAGAGGAGGCTATGGTGAAACATTTAAAAATTGCTTTTACCGATAGTGTAAAACCTTGGATTAGTTCTATCGAGGACCGTACATGCATACCTATTAATGAAACGGATTTTACCAACATAGGTGCAGTTGTGGTGAGCGCCTCTGAAATGGATGTACTCGATAATGAGCAAATTCGTTCTTTTGGAATACCTGTTATTGTAATGGTAGTAGATCCATCCCATACTATATCTTTTGATATGGAGCGAATTGGGGCGGTAATAGATGTTACATCTACTAGCATAAATGACTATAAAGGGACGATAGAGCAGATTGTAGCAAGCTATGAAGCTTTGATTTTGCCCCCTTTCTTTAAGGCCTTATCTGATTATGTAGGAGATAACAATGCTCAATTTGACTGTCCAGGACATCAAGGAGGACAGTTTTTCGCTAAGCATCCTACGGGACGTGCTTTTTATGACTTCTTTGGAGATCATATTTTTCGTGCAGACCTTTGTAATGCCGATGTAAAGCTCGGTGATCTTTTAATCCACGAAGGTTATGCTCATGATGCGCAGGCTCATGCAGCTGCAGTGTATAATGCGGATAAAACATATTTTGTATTAAACGGCACATCTTCTGCCAACAAAGTAGTACTCAATGCTCTTTTAACACCAGGAGATATTATTTTATATGATCGCAATAATCATAAATCTATTTGCCATGGCGGTCTCGTTATGTCCGGTGCAACACCAATATATTTAGAGACCGCACGGAATCCTTTTGGTTCCATTGGTGGTATTCTAGAGCATTGTTTTGATGAAAGCTATATTCGGAATTTAATCGGTGAGAAGGATCCTAATAAAGCTAAAGCAGACCGTCCAATTCGGCTAGCCGTTATTCAATTAGGTACCTATGATGGTACGATCTATAATGCGCGCCAAGTAGTTGATAAGATAGGTCACTTGTGCGACTATATTTTCTTTGACTCTGCCTGGGTTGGGTATGAACAGTTTATTCCTATGATGAAAGATTGTAGTCCTTTATTATTAGAGCTAGGCCCTAATGATCCTGGAATTTTAGTGACTCAATCTGTGCATAAGCAACAAGCTGGCTTCTCTCAAACTTCTCAAATCCATAAGAAAGATAAACATATAAAAGGACAAGACCGTTATGTAGATCATAAGCGATTTAATAACTCCTTTATGATGCATGCTTCCACATCTCCTTTTTATCCACTCTTTGCATCTCTTGATGTAAATGCCAAAATACATGAAGGTGAATTGGGAAAACAGTTGTGGCGTGAATGTATTGAAGTAGGAATTGATGCCCGTAAGTCAGTATTAAGCCACTGTAAATATCTGAGACCTTTGGTACCACCTGTAGTACATGGTAAGAAGTGGGAAGAAGGCAATACACAAGAGATGGCTAATGATGTGAGCTATTTTGCCTTTGAACCTAATGCAAAGTGGCATTCCTTTAAAGGCTATGGTGAAGGGCAGTACTTTATCGATCCTTGTAAATTCCAGTTGATTACGCCTGGTATTAATGTTGAAACAGGGGCGTATGAAGACTTTGGTATTCATGCCAATATATTGGCCAATTACTTACGGGAAAATAGAATTATTCCAGAAAAGTGTGATCTCAATACGATTCTATTCCTTATGACTCCTGCAGAATCTAAAGAGAAAATGGATGAATTAGTCGATCAGCTTGTGCGTTTTGAAGAGCTTATAGACCGAAATGCACCTATGGAAGAGGTGTTACCGTCGATTTACTATAGCCATATAGATAAATATAAAGGTTATCATATTCGCCAACTGTGTCAAGAAATGCATGATTTTTATAAAGCTAGAAACGTGAGTACTCTACAACAACGCTTATTCTACAAGGAATACTTCCCAGAATATGTAATGAATCCACAAGAGGCAAACTTTGAGTTCCAACGTAATAAGGGAGAGCTTGTATCTTTAGATGAGGCGGAAGGGCGCATTGCACTTGAAGGGGCTTTGCCGTACCCACCAGGGGTATTATGCGTACAGCCTGGAGAACGATGGTCTCGGACTGCTTGTGATTACTTCCTTGCTTTAGAAGAAGGAATTAACCAATTACCTGGATTTGCTCCAGAAATACAAGGTGTATACCTCATTGAACAACCCGATGGCTCTAAAAAAGCATACGGTTATGTCTTGAAAAAAGAATATGAAATGTAAATCATAAATAGTTATTGACAGTGCATAAAAATAACTTTATACTAGGTGCATAGATTGTATTATTGGCATAACAGATATGAGAAAAATTCATAAAATGAAAATTTTTTATTTAGCCTTATCAATAGTAAATAGCAGATAAGGATTAACTGTATAGACATATTGCTAATCTTGTATAACCTTGACGGGATGGGTCAAGGCTCTCTAGCGTAAACCGAGATTTACGACTACAAGAGCATCTTTATGATGCTCTTGTAGTCGTTTTTTATTTATCTATTTTATTTTTTTTCTAAAAGTTTGGAGGAATGTGAGATGAGTTCAATGGAGTACGAAAGAACTAATGAAGCAAATGGTTTTCTTGATCGCTTTTTCAAGTTAACCCAACATGGTACATCAGTGAAAACTGAATTTTTTGCAGGTATTACGATGTTTATTGCGTCAGTATATATTCTGGCAGTAATACCAAACTTATTATCTGTATCAGGCATGCCGCATGCTAGTGCAGTGGCAGCGGTTGTGTTAACAACAGCTTTTGCGACCATGCTTATCGGTTTAGTGGCTAATGTTCCTGTTATCGTAGCACCAGGCCTTGGTCTCAGTGCGTTCTTCTCGTACACTATTTGTGGTGCCATGGGACTTAGTTGGCAAACTGCATTAGGTGCCGTTTTTATTTCCGGTACAGTATTTGTTATTTTAACGGTTACTAAAGTTCTTAACAAAATTGTAGATGGTATTCCACAAGTACTGAAAACATCGATAGGTGTGGGTATTGGTTTGTTCGTTGCTTTCATCGGCTTTAAAAATGCTCATATTATCGTACCTAATAATGCAACCTTTGTAACCCTAGGTAATATGCAAGATCCAGCGGTATTATTGACTTTACTAGGCTTATTTATTACTAGTATTTTGCTGGCAAAACAAGTTAAAGGCGGCTTGCTAATCGGCATGGCGTTCACTACAATTGTAGCAATGGCTTTAGGTTTAACTAAGATGCCTGCTACAAGTGCAGATATCTTTAACTTGGTGCCACCAGTTCCCGTTGATACATTCGGTCAACTAGATATAATGGGTGCTATTAAATATGGTATTTTCTCTATCATTTTCTCCATCACTATTGTAGATATGTTTGATAATATCGGCACATTGATTGGTGTAACGAGAAAAGCAAATTTGGTGAATGAAGATGGTAAGTTCGAAGGGTTAGACAAAGCCTTGCTATGTACTTCTATTGGCGCTGCAGCAGGTGCCGTTGTAGGTACTTCTACAGTTACTTCTTACATTGAAAGTGCAGCAGCCGTTGCCGACGGTGGCCGTACAGGTCTTACAGCCGTTGTAACAGGTCTTTTATACTTGGTAGCATTGTTCTTTGCACCATTGTTCTTATTGGTACCACCACAAGCGACTGCACCGGTACTTATTACAATCGGCGTATTTATGATGAGTGAGGTAACACATATTGACTTCACTGACTTTACAGAAGCATTGCCAGCATTCTTAACAATTCTTCTTATGCCTTTAACATTTAGTATTGCTCAAGGTTTATCTTTTGGTTTTATCTCTTATACATTGATTAAATTGACTACAGGTCGTCGTCATGAAATTCATCCTATTATGTATATCATGACATTGGCATTTATTATTCACTTTGCCATCTAAAACGCCTATACTATGAATCATATAGCATTGTATATTGATTGAAAATTAATCTAGCATGTGGTATAGAGCGACTCATCTATAATCTTGAACATGCGAGGAGGTTATATGAATTCAACAATCATTTTAAAAGGAAATATTCTATATACACCACGTCCATCAGAATTTGTAGCTATTCAACAAGGTTATGTTATTGCCGTCGATGGTGTAGTAGTTCATTGTGGTGAAAGTATACCACCAGCGTATGGAGAACATCCGATTACAGATTATGGTGATCATCTCATCATCCCCGGTTTTGTGGATACTCATGCTCATGCACCGCAATATTGCAATCGCGGTTTAGGTATGGATAAGGAGCTCTTACCTTGGCTTGAAACGTATACCTTCCCAGAGGAAGCAAAGTTTAGTGATCAAGAATATGCTCGTTTAGTATATGGCGCCTTTGTACACGACTTATGGCGAAATGGCACGACGCGAAGCATCTTGTTTGGTACGATTCATAAAGATAGTACATTAGTATTGATGGAGCTTTTACAAAAAGCAGGTTTATCTGCCTATGTAGGCAAGGTCAATATGGACCGCAATAGTCCAGAATTTTTAATTGAAGACACACATCAATCCTTAGCTGATACTAAAGAGTGGTTAGAAGCATCAGCTCAATTTGGTCCTTTAGTAAAACCAATTATTACGCCTCGTTTTGTTCCATCTTGTACAAGCGAGTTAATGAGTGGTTTAGGTAACTTGGCAGAAGCGTATAATGTGCCGGTTCAATCTCACTTGTCAGAAAATCATGGTGAAATTGACTGGGTAGCAGCCCTACATCCTGAGGCAGCTAATTATACAGATGTGTACTATGAACATCATCTCATGGGGAAGGTGCCGACAGTGATGGCTCATTGCATTCATTTAAGTGACGTAGAAATGGACCGCATGGCAGAAACACAAACTATGGTGTCTCATTGCCCGTATTCAAATGTAAATTTATCTAGTGGTATTGCACCGATTCGTAAATTGTTTGAGCGGAAAATACCTATTGGCTTAGGTTCCGATATTTCTGGTGGACATATTGTATCTATGGCGAAGGTTCTTACCGAAGCCATTGGACTATCCAAGATGAAATGGGTGGAAGTGGATCAAATGTATGCGCCACTTACATTGAGTGAAGCCTTCTATATGGCTACAAAGGGCGGCGGTAAGTTCTTTGGCAAGGTGGGCAGCTTTGAAAAAGGTTGTGAACTTGATGCTCTTGTTATCGACGATACGATGTTGTTTGACCCTAATGAACGCTCCTTAGAAGAGCGATTGGAACGCTGGTTATATGTAGGCGATGATCGACACATAATAGAGCGCTATGTAGCTGGTAAAGTGGCTCCAGAGCCTACGAACTAAATAAGGATTAAAAGGATTCCAAAGATTGAAAATTTACTCCTTATAGAAAAAGAATATTGATACATTACAAGCAGCTGATTTGAAACGCATTCAAATTAGCTGCTTTTTGCGTATCAATGTACTTGGTGTATAATAAAAGGATGTAAAAATTAAGAAAGTGGGGGACTTAATGGATATATTAGGCGCAAGGCGCTCTATTGAACAAAAGTTATTAATGCAGTCTGTTGCCTTGATGGCACTTGTGGCCGTTAGTGGTACTATAATGGGGATTGTTACAGGGTCTAGTGCGGTCTTATTAGATGGTGTATTTTCCTTCGTGGACGTAGTTATTAAGATTATGATGCTTATGACTGCTAAGCTTGTAGCGAGAGAAACAAGTAAGCGATTCCAGTTTGGCTTCTGGCAATTTGAACCGCTTGTGTTAGCTGTAGAAGGTTTCTTTATTTTACTTATTGTCATTTATGCTTTATCGAGTGGTATTACAGACCTTTTATCTGGTGGTCGTCATGTAGACTTTGGACCAGCTATTTATTATGCTATATTCTTTACTATTGCAGATACTGCGTATTATTTATATGTACGTCGTATTAATAAAAGTTTACAGTCTAACTTGATTAAGTTTGATAATGTAAGTTGGTATGTAGATGCCTTGTTAGAGGCGGCTATTTTGATTAGCTTTGTGGTAGCTACCATGCTAGAAGGAACGGCATACGCTGAATGGGCAGCTTATATTGACCCTATCGTATTAATTGTATTAGCCGTACAGATGTTACCGTCTGCGATCCATATTATTGTACCATCTATGAAGCAAATCTTGGGGTGGGCACCATCTTCATTACATAATGAAGTACAAGAAATTATGGATCGTTTTATGGCGAAATATAATTTCAAAGATTATGTAACGAGTGTGCAAGTATATGGCAGTACCCGTATCATCGAGATTGATATTTTAGTTCGCAAGAATTTCCCATATCAGACAATTGCTGAGATTGATGCAATTCGCAACGAAATTGATCAAGAAATCGGCGGTAATCCCACAGAGAAGTGGGTTACTATATCTTTCACAGGCACTCGCAAATGGATGGCGAAAGATTATTTGCTAGACGAAGAAGATGATGAGTAGTAAAAATATTGATGAAAAGACTAGTATATAACGTATAATTTAATGATAAATACACCAATATATGGTATACTTAAACGTATTGAATATATTGTACGTAGCATAGTTGGAAAATGAGGTTTATAGCATGTTAGATTTAAAATTTGTCCGAGAAAATATTGATTTAGTGCAACAAAACTTAGATAACCGTCACACAACAGGCGATTTGGAAACCTTTGTATCCGCTTATGATGAACGTCGTCAGTTGATTGGTAAGGTAGAAGAATTAAAAGCGCTTCGCAATTCCGTAACTGAAGAAATTAGCCAATTAAAACGCAATAAAGAAAATGCGGATGATAAAATCGCAGAAATGAAAAAAGTAGGCGACGAAATTGCTGAGCTTGATAACCGTATTCGCGAAGTGGAAGCTGATTTGCGTGATGCGGCGTTAATGTTGCCAAATATGTGTGATCCATCTGTTCCAGTTGGTGCTGATGAAGAGGAGAACGTAGAGCAACGCAAATGGGGCGAACCACGTCAATTTGATTTTGAAGCGCAAGCTCATTGGGATTTAGGCGAAAGTCTTGATATTCTAGACTTTAATCGCGCTGGTAAAATGAGTGGTGCCCGCTTTACTGTATATAAAGGTTTAGGTGCTCGTTTAGAACGTGCCTTGATCAATTTCATGGTTGATCTTCATGTAGACAAACACGGCTATACTGAAATGATGACTCCATACATGGTAACTCGTGAAACATTGACTGGTACTGGTCAATTACCTAAATTTGCTGAAGATATGTACCATGTAGAGGATACAGAATATTTCTTGATTCCTACGGCTGAGGTTACATTGACTAACTACCATGGTGGTGAAATCTTGAGCGAAGAGGAATTACCTAAATACTACACTGCATTCACTGCATGTTTCCGTGCTGAAGCAGGTTCTGCAGGTCGCGATACTCGTGGTCTTATTCGGCAACATCAATTCAACAAAGTTGAAATGGTAAAATTAGCTAAACCTGAAGACTCTTTCAAAGAATTAGAAACTTTGACAGATAATGCAGAAGAAGTATTACGTTTATTAGAATTACCATTCCGTGTTATCACTCTTTGTACAGGTGATATGGGCTTTGGTTCTGCTAAAACATATGACGTGGAGGTATGGATGCCAGCTCAAGGCAAGTACAGAGAAATTTCTTCTTGCTCCAATATGACAGACTTCCAAGCTCGTCGTGCTAATATTAAATTCCGTCGTGGTCCTAAAGGCAAACCTGAATTTGTTCATACATTAAATGGTTCTGGTCTTGCGGTGGGCCGTACAGTGGCAGCTATCTTAGAAAATTGCCAACAAGCTGATGGTTCCGTAGTGATTCCAAAGGTTTTGGTACCTTATATGGGTGGCGTTGAAGTCATTACACCTGCGAAATAAGAGGGGGAATTCTATGAAATTCTTTATTGATACAGCAGAATTTGATGAGATTAAAGAGGCCTATGCCTTTGGTTTTATTGATGGTGTTACGACAAATCCATCTCTTATCGTGAAAGCCAAACGGGACTTAAAGCAAGTTATTTCTGAAATTGCAAATCTTGTAGAAGGTCCTGTTAGTGCAGAGGTTATTTCTGCTGATGCTGAAGGCATGGTAGCAGAAGCGCATGATCTTGTAAAATTAGGCTCTAATGTAGTTATTAAAGTGCCTATGACTCCTGAAGGTCTTAAAGCTGTTGCAGTTTTAAGCAAAGAAGGTATTAAAACAAATGTAACTTTAATCTTCTCTGCTAACCAAGCGTTGTTAGCGGCTCGTGCAGGTGCTACTTATGTTAGTCCATTTGTTGGTCGCGTTGATGACATCAGCATGGATGGCCTTACATTGATTCAAGATATTGCAGACATCTTTGCTATTCATGAAATTGAAACTGAAATCATTGCTGCTAGTGTGAGAACGCCGTTGCACATCATTCAATGTGCTAAAGCGGGTGCTCATATTGCAACCGTTCCATTTAAAGTGCTTATGCAAGCTATGAAACATCCGTTGACTGATGCAGGCCTTGCGAAGTTCATGGAAGATTGGAAACAAGCTAATCAATAAGTTAAGTAAAGACTCTGGGTAGGAGTCATATCAAAACATAGAGGACTTATAAGGAGGCCCATTATGGATCGTACATTATCTTTGGAATTTGCTCGTGTCGTTGAAGCAGCCGCTTTGCGCAGTGGTCGTTTGCTTGGTCGCGGTCAAAAAGACGCAGCTGATGGTCTAGCTGTAGACGCTATGCGTCAAGCTTTTGACTCTGTTCGCATTTCTGGTACTGTAGTTATCGGTGAAGGTGAAATTGACGAAGCTCCTATGCTTTACATTGGTGAACATGTAGGTGCAGGTGGTCCAGAAGTAGATATCGCAGTTGACCCTATTGAAGGTACAAACTTAATTGCGAAAGGTCAAAACGGCGCTATTGCAGTTATGGCAATTGCTGAAAAAGGTGGCTTATTACATGCACCAGATATGTACATGGAGAAACTTTGTGTTGGTCCTCGCGGTGCAGGTGCTATCGATATTACAAAATCTTTGACTGAAAACATAAAAAATGTAGCTGCTAAAATGGAACGTAGTGTAGAGGAAATTACGTTGGTTATGCTCGATCGTGAGCGTCATCAAGGTTTGATGAAAGAAGCGCGCGAAGTAGGTGCTCGTATTATGCTCATCTCCGACGGTGATGTTAACCCAGCTATGGAATGTTGTATCGAAGGTTCTGGTGTACACATGGTTGTTGGTACTGGTGGTGCACCAGAAGGTGTATTAGCTGCTGCTGCATTAAAATGTGTAGGCGGTGATATGCAAGCTCGCTTAAAACCAGAAACTGATGAAGAAATTCGTCGTTGCCATGAAATGGGTATTACCGATGTAAACCAAGTTCTTACTTTGGATGATTTAGTTCGTACTGATGATGTTATCTTTGCGGCTACAGCTATTACACGTGGTAATCTATTGAACCCAATTCAATACTTCCCAGGTGGTGCGCGTACACATACTATCGTAATGCGCTCTAAAACTGGTACTGTACGCTTCCTTGATACAGTACACATGGATGATAAATTGAAATCCTTAAAAGCAAAATAATAAGAAGCCCCTCTACATGAATGGGACCTAAAAATTTAACAATATTTTTGGGTGAAACGATTCAAAAAAAGAGGGGCTTTTTTCTCAGTATTTTCTCACATTCTCTTGATGAGATATATCGAAAAATAGTATAATAACATTTAGTATATGACGTTATAAATACAACGTCTTGTAGTTTATACAAGATGATCGATATAAAGTGTAGGAGGAATTCTGTTGGAAAAGCTAATCATTCAAGGTGGCAATCGGTTGGAAGGCCGTGTACGTGTTAGTAGTGCTAAAAATGCGGTACTCCCTATTATTGCCGGTACTTTGCTAGCATCAACACCTAGTAAATTACTTGAAATTCCAAATTTGGAAGATGTAGGTACGATTTGCCAAGTTATCGAGTCTTTGGGGGTTAAAATTACTCGTAATGAAGCAGATGATGAAATCATTTTTGATGCGTCTACATTGACTGCTACTGAAGCTCCTTATGAACTTGTACGTAAAATGCGTGCATCCTTCCTTGTAATGGGGCCTCTTTTGGCGCGTAAAGGGGAGGCTAAGATCTCCATGCCTGGTGGCTGTGCTATCGGCGCGCGTCCTATCGACCTTCACTTAAAAGCTTTTGAAGCACTAGGTGCTAAAATTGAAATTACTGAAGATTATGTATATGCTCATGCTCCTGAAGGCCTTAAAGGTACTCAAATTTACTTGGACTTCCCAAGTGTAGGGGCTACGGAAAACGTAATTATGGCCGCTTCTATGGCAGAAGGTAAAACTGTTATTGAAAATGCTGCAGAAGAGCCTGAAATCGTTGATTTAGCAACATTCTTGAACGCTATGGGCGCCAATATCCGCGGTGCTGGTACAAACGTAATCCGTATTGAAGGTGTACCTCAATTGCATGGTGCTATTCATACGGTTATTCCTGACCGTATTGAAGCTGGTACATACTTGATTGCAGCGGCTATGGCTGGCGGTGATGTATTCGTAGAAAATGCGTTACCAGAACATTTGAAGCCTGTAGTAGCTAAATTAAAAGAAGCTGGTATTACTGTAGAGGAAGAGATCGACGGTATTCGCGTCATCAGCACTGGTAAAGGCATTAAAGCTGTTGATATTAAAACATTACCATATCCTGGCTTCCCAACAGATATGCAAGCTCAATTTATGGCGCTCACTACGATTGCAGAAGGTACAAGTACAGTAACAGAAACGGTATTTGAGAACCGCTTCATGCACGTAGCTGAACTTCGTAAGATGGGTGCTCATATCGATATCGATAATCGCCAAGCGATTGTAGAAGGTATGCCTCGCTTGCATGGTGCCGTAGTAAATGCTACTGACTTGCGTGCTGGTGCAGCTCTTGTTTGTGCTGCGTTGACTGCAGAAGGTAGAACTGAGGTAGGTCGTCTACATCATATCGACCGTGGCTATGATGATTTTGTAGGTAAATTGCAAAGGTTAGGTGCTGATATTGTTCGGGTTGACGAATAAGAGTACAGAGCCAAAACAGAATAATAAGAAAAGAAGCCGGCGCTCTAAAGGGCCGGCTTTATACAACGAGCAACAAAACCTAGGTGCTGCAAAGGTTGAAAACTCTAAGGCGAGTGCGACTCGTAAGCCCTTGCGCAGAACAAAGCGCAAGTCTACGAAACTTTCAGAAGGTGTTGCTAAACAAGCGAATCATTTAGCCTCTAATATGCGCGAGGCCATGGTTAAGGTCACAAAAATGCGCCGTGCAGAGCGCCGTAGTCGTGAAACCGTAGCCATTGCTAAAACTACGCCTGCCATGACCTTAAAGCGCTTAGTTCGTCCTGAGCAAGTTGGAGATTTGATGGGACGCTTGAATCGAACTTTAAATTTCGATTTAGGTATCGATTTAGGGACTGCCAGCATTCTCATTTTTGCTAAGGGAAAGGGCTTGGTGCTTGATGAACCATCTTATATCGCTCGAGATGATAAAACGGGGGATATTCTTGCTTTAGGTGAGGCGGCCCGTTCCATGGTAGGTCGTACGCCAAAGGGGATATCTGTCATTAGACCTGTTCAAGCCGGTGTTATTGCAGACTATGATATGACAGAATTCATGTTAAAGTACTTTATTCGCTCTGTTGTACCTGCTTCTCGATTGATGAAAACACGGATTATCGTATGTGTTCCATCAGGTATTACACCTGTGGAGAAGCGCGCCATTTTAGAGGCTTTGCTTAGAACCGGTGCTAAAAAGACTGTTCTTATTGAAGAGCCACTGGCTGCTGCTATGGGGACCGGTCTCAACGATGCTAAGCAAGTAGGCGCTATGGTTGTTGATGTTGGTGGTGGTACCACGGATATTGCTGTTCTTTGTGATACAGGTGTCGTTGTAAGTGAATCTCTCCGTATAGGTGGAGATTCTTTTAACGAATCTATTATTCGTTATATTCGCCGGAAGAAGCGGCTTGTCATTGGGCCATTAACAGCAGAAAAGATTAAAATTTCTGTAGGTACTGTGGATCGCCGTGCTAAGGAACGTACTATAGAGGTACGTGGACGCGATGCGAGCTCTGGTTTACCAAAGATGGTAGCGGTGAACTCTTTAGAAATTCAGCGTGCTTTAGAGGCACAAGTCATGAATATTTTAGAGGGCATTAAATCTATTTTAGAAAAAACACCGCCTGAACTTGTGGCTGCCATTAATGATCATGGTATCATCCTAACGGGTGGGGGTGCTCTTATCGATGGTTTGGATCGCGTTATTACCCGTTCTGTTGGTATTGCGGCATATTTAGTAGAATCTCCACGATATGCAGTTATTAAGGGCGTTGCGAAGGCTCTTGATGAAATGTCACAACTTCGTGATACATTAGATGAGTTACAATGATATACGACTTTAATATAAGTTAAAAGTAACGAAGTTACTAACTATGGATTGATTATGATTTAATGATTTTTCTATAGCTAGTAACTTCGTTTTTTGTTTATATTTTTGAAATTTTTATCTTTATGATGTATACTATAGTAAAAGTATATTGTATAAAATTGATATAAAATATATGACCATTGATATGGTTTATCGTTGTAGAGGAATTATATATGAAACGATATCTATACATGACTTTTGCTGTTTTAGGTTTCTTAGGCAGCACTGTTCCTTATGCTGAAGCAGGTAATTTAACAGGGGTACGCGTATCTAATCATGAAGGTACTAGTCGCATAGTTTTGGATGTATCTGAAATGCCTGTGTCCTGGAATCGATCCTATAATGAAGCAACCCATGCTTTGACCCTTAACTTAGGGGGGACTACAAATGGTCTGACAGGGCCTATTAGTCAGAATGATACAAAGACAGGTGTTCTAAAAGGTATTGGTTTACAGCCAGTAAATGGAAGTTTACAAGTAACGTTAACGGCAAATAAAGATGTACAACATCATGAGTTCACCTTGGAAAAGCCGGCACGTATCGTTGTAGATCTATTTTCTAGCTATGCCCAACAGACTACAAAAGATGTAAATAAATCTGTGGCATACAGTAAGATTAATAACACAGTGCCTGAAGGTAAAATTCAAGCCTATGCTTTAACTGTAGATAATGATTCGCCTATGGTAGTAGCTCATGTTCCGGAAGGCAAAACCTTGTCGGCTGTCAGTCAGGCCCATACTGCTTTGGTTGGAGCCAAGGTAAAAGGTGGTAGTTTTGAACGTCCTTATTCTGTAGCTAGTGATGGCACTATCGATTTAGAGCGTATTTCTAATCGTGGCACTTTGCGGTATACTCCGAATCGCGGTTATTTCATAGAAGAGAAAAAGCCCTTATTACAAGCTAAAACACAAAAAGAAAGCTTTATGATTACTGCTGTAAATGCACCGCGCAAAGAGAATGCTTTAACATTGTATACGAACGCTTATGGTCCTTCTACGAAGACCAATGACTATGGCTATGAAGTGACTGTAGCCAATGGGAAGGTTATTAACGGACAAAATGGTAACTCTAAGTTAGGGGAAAACCAATATGTATTATCAGGTCACGGTGAGGCTCGCGAGGCTTTACGTAAGTTAAAGGTAGGTACACCTATTTCAATACAAAATAGACCGGAGCTTGCTCAAGTGAGCACAACAGGTGGTGCTAGTCTACAAGCAGGGACGATGGTGATGAAAAATGGTCGCTATGTAGGGGCAGATTCATCTAATAATAAAGCGCGTAGCTTTATAGGCACTACAAAGGACCATAATTTGGTAGTATTAGCTGTTGATAAAGTAGGCCTTCAATCTGTGGGAGTTACTCAAAAAGAAGGGGCAAATCTACTTTCTAAGCTTGGCGTAGTCGACGGTGCTGAGTTGTCTAACCAAGGTAGTGTTGACTTAGTTGTGAAAGATGAGTATGCACATAAGTCAACTTCTTCACCTACAAGCTATGAGGATATAGTAATCATAAAATGAATTCGCTGCATACAATTTTGTTTGAAAAATTGCTAATAATTTAGTATACTATACGTACATAACTAATTTTGTAAAAGGAGGGATCGTTATGAAAAGAGTAGTGTTGGCTTTAGCTGCGCTAGGCCTTTTAAGTGTTAGCTCTGTAATGGCGGCCCCTATATCATACCAAAGTGTATTAACAGGTAAAGTTGCCTCTACAGTTTCTGTTGGCACTTCTGTAACAGAAGGTCAAACATTGGTGACTGTCGAAACATTAGCTGGCCCTATGGCTGCTGCTAAATCTACTGTAACTGGTACTGTATCGGCGGTTAATGTTACAGTGGGTTCAGACGTTTCTCGTGATCAAATCGTTGTCACCGTAGAAAGTAAATAAAGGAGAGAAGGAATGAAGTTTTCTCATTCTTGGCGTCGGTATAGAAAAGCGATACTGGCGCTTTTCTTCTGTACTTCACTTACAGCTGCACAGGCTGTCGATTTCATGCCTGTCAATGATGTAACTACAGGTATGGAAGGTATTGCAAAAACTGTAATCGTAGGGGATACTATCTCCACCTTTGATGTAAAGGTGCTTGGTGTCATGAAGGATAAGGGACCATCTGGTCATCTTATTTTGGCAAAATTCTCCGGTCCTATTATGGAACAAACCGGTGGTATTGCTCATGGTATGAGTGGTAGCCCTGTATATATAAATGGCAAGCTCGTTGGCGCTGTTGCCTATGGCTGGGGGTTTGCAGACGGCACAATCGGGATGATTACTCCTATCGAGGATATGGTAAAACTATGGAATATTCCATATGAGAAGAATTTATCTAAACCTTGGGATGACACGCAGTTGATTCCTCTTGGAACGCCACTGATGGCTTATGGCTTTGACGCGGCATCCATGGATTATTTTAAATCCAAGCTGCCTCAATATAAATATGAAACTTATGATACTGCTAGTGCTAGTGGTGATGAAATTGCAAAACCACTAGAGGCTGGTGGATCCGTAGCAGCATTATTAGTTGATGGAGACCTTAAATTAGGGGCTATCGGTACTGTTACTTATGTAGATGGTGAAAAAATCGTAGCCTTTGGACATCCGTTCTTGAAGCATGGATCTTCAAACTACTTCATGCATAATGCAAGTATTTTTACAGTAGTTAAAAGTTATAATGCAGCATTTAAACTTGGCTCTATGGGCCAAGAGGTAGGTTCTGTTACGGAGGATAGAGGGGCAGGCATCGCTGGTGTATCTGGCGTAATTGCTCATGGTATTCCATTGCGATTCCATCTTAAAGATCGCGATATGGGCCGTGATAAAACTAGCTCTGTTAAGGTCGTAGAAGATAGTGAAATGACGCCAACCTTAGCAGCTACATCTTTGTATAATATGTTGAATAAAACATTGGATCGTAGTGGCTCTGGTACAGCGACAATTTCCTATACTATTACGCCTAAAGGAAAAGAACACAAGCCGTTAACGCGGACAAATATGTTCTATAGCGCTGATTCTATTTCTGAGAAAGCCGTTGATGAGTTCTATAATGTCATTGATGTTCTAATGAATAATCGATTCATAAATTATGAAATTGCGGACATTACAGTTGAGACGGAAGTAACTCAAGATAAGAAAACAGCGAAGCTCATTGATGCGTCTGCATCATCTACTGTTGTTTCTCCTGGGGATACAATTGTTGTAGATGTTACTTTAGAACCGTTCCGCGGCGAAAAGGTTGTTAAACAAATCTTCTTTAAGGTTCCTGAAGATCAAGCAATTGGCAAATATACCTTAGAAGTACGTGGTGGTGGGGAAATTCCATTGCCATATGTTTTAGAAAAACAAAAATATAATTTAACAGATGAAATTTTGCGTCGTTTAAAAATTCATAAAGACTTTAATGAGCTTTACGATGAAATTCAAAAAACAGATACAAACAATCAAATCGTCGTAGAATTTTTGGAAGATGGCATTAGTCTAGTTGATGAAGATGGTTCTAAGTCTGTTAAAAAAGCTAAAATCAAAGATGTTGAATCAAAACCTATGCCAGGGGATGTACAAAAGAAAACAGGTCAAGAAGACTTGAGATCTGGCAAAGATGATGATAAAAAAATTGAAAAGACTGCAGTTGATACTGAGTACATCGTACAAGGCGATGGTCAATTTACGATTCATGTTATGAAGCCAGCTGATCGTGATAAAGAATTAGCTAAACGCGTGAAAGAAGTTAAAAATCAGATCAAGATGGAACATAAATTAGAGTTGGAAGACCAAGCAAAGAAAGACAAAGCTGATAAAAAAGAAGCTAAAAAATCCGATAAAAAGGATGTAAAAGATTCCGCTAAAAAGGAGTCCAAAGAGGCTGATAAAAAAGGTGAGTCTAAGGTTGATGGTACTAATTCAGCTGAATAAGTTAAGACTGTAAGGGGAATGGGTGAATCTGTTGAATTGGCTTGAATCGATAGGTAGAACCGTAATAAACGGCCTATCGCAGATGGGTAGTGCTACGTTATTAGTGTGGCACACTATAAAACAACTAAAAATGATTAATCTGTGGCATGTATTTCAGCAGATGGCTCACCTAGGGGTGGACTCATTGCCGATTATAAGTTTGACGTTACTCTTCGCAGGCGCGGTTATGACTTTGCAGATCACAGATGTATTAATTACGTATGGCGCACAAAGCACAGTTGGTGGTCTTATGGCGGTAGCTATGGGACGTGAATTAGGTCCTATTTTAGTAGGTGTCGTGCTAGCTGGCCGCGTAGGTGCTGCCATTACTGCAGAAATTGGTACTATGAAGGTAACAGAGCAAATTGATGCTCTTCGAGTTATGGCTGTTGATCCAGTAGGTTACCTCGTAGTTCCTCGTGTTGTGGCTTGTATGGTAATGGTTCCAATCTTGGCCTTTTACGGTGTGGTAATTGGTATTGCCGGTGGTTACTTTGTAGCTACTGCTATTAAAGGGTTGGCTCCAAGTACATATTTAGATTCCATTCAAATGTTCTCTACTATTTCTGATTTTACATTAGGTTTAATTAAATCTAGTGTATTCGGCGCGGTCATTGCGTTGGTAGGTGCATATAAGGGAATGGAAACTAAAATGGGCGCAGAAGCAGTAGGCTTCTCCACAACTAGTTCTGTAGTAACTAGTATCATTTTAGTATTTGTATTAAATTACTTTTTATCTACTTTGTTATATTAGTAGAAGTTTTAGAGGGATTTATGATAGAACTACGCAATGTTGTAGTTGCCTATGAGTCGCGTGTGATTTTAGACTCCGTTAATCTCACTATTAATGATGGGGAAACATTAGTTATATTAGGTGGTAGTGGTAGTGGTAAAAGTACATTACTTCGCTTGCTGATTGGCTTACAACGTCCTACATCGGGGCAGATTATCGTAGATGGCAAAGATATTACAACATTATCTGAAGATGAATTTAATACAGTACGAAGAAAAATGGGCATGGTGTTCCAATACTCTGCTCTTTTTGACTCTATGTCGGTGGGGGAAAACGTAGCCTTTGGTCTACGGCAACATACGAAGTTAGGGGAAGATGAGATTAAACGCATTGTGGCAGAGCGACTCGACTGGGTTGGTCTTAAAGGATATGAATCCTATATGCCAAATGAATTATCTGGTGGTATGAAGAAGCGTGTTAGCTTGGCTCGTGCTATTGCACTAGATCCGAGTTTAATTCTTTATGATGAGCCATCGTCTGGTTTAGATCCAATTACATCAGGTACAATTAGTATGCTGATAAAAGGGATGCAAAATCGGCTTGGTTGTACCTCTATCGTAGTAACACATGATATGCAATCTGCATTTTATGTAGCCGATCGCATAGCTTTACTTGATAAGGGGTGTTTTGTAGAGATTTCTGATACAATAGACTTTAAGAATTCTACAAATAAAAAGGTACAACAGTTTATTAATGGCGAAGCAGAACCGATTAACGTATCTGCGATGGGAGATATATAATGAAGTGGACGACGGAGGCCAAGGTAGGGGCTTTCACAATAATAGGTATAGCTTTATTTATTGCAGGCATACTGTTTGTAGGACGCATTGATATATGGGCTAAACCACAAATGACAATTACTGGTGATTTTGCTCAAGTAAATGGTTTGAAAAATGGCAATCAAGTTAAGTTTTCTGGCGTAGCCATCGGGTCAGTTTCTGATATTGAAATTACACCGCGTGGCGTTGTAGTTAAGATGAAACTTGATGAAAAAACGCAGATTCCAAGTGATTCTACTTTCACATTAGGCTCTGATGGTTTCTTGGGTGATAAATTTATTCAAATTTCACCGGGCCATTCTAAAGTATATTTACAAGATGGTGACTCTGTTAAGGGGGAAGGCGTTGATGCTATGGAAAAAGCCATGCAAAGTGCTCAGAAATTAATGGATGGCACCGAAAAAATGTTACAGTCTATCAATAGTATCATTGGTGATCCTGCAACTCAAAATGCGCTCAAGCATTCCTTGCAATCTACAGCGGTGATGGCTGATAATGCAGTAGCCATTACTGAAAATATGGCGAACGTAACTGCCCAGTTAAATCAAGCTGCTCAGCAATTTAACGCTGATGGTAATGCAGGCAATGATATGCGTGCTATTTTAACTAATTTAAAACAAACTACGGATCGTGTAGATAATATGGCTCGTTCCATGGAATCTACTGTAACAGATCCTAAAGCGCAAGCAAATATTCAGGAGACGTTACATAATACGGCGCAAATCTCTGCTCGTATCAATAAATTGATGGGTGGTAAAGCATACCGAACTGATGTAAATGGAAATGTTGTAGAGGTTGGTACAACTGAAAAAAAGTCCTCCCCTAAGGTTGAACCATCTGTAGATATGTTGTATAACACAACAGATAATGAATTCCGCATCAATGGTCGACTTCGTGCATTTAACGATAAAGGAATGGCTGAAATTGGCTTATCCAATATTGGGGATGATACAAAATTTGATTTAAATGCAGGTAAATTTATCAGTTCTAAATGGTTAGTGCGTGGTGGTATTTTTGAAAGTGAATTGGGCGTGGGCGTAGATTATAATTTACGTGGCCCTGTATCCTTGTCTGCTGCTATGTATGATCTTAATCATCGTAAATATCGTATTCGTAGTGATATACGTTTACATAAAGATACCTATGGCGTTATTCAAATGACCAGACCATTCAGCTCTACGAATGGAGGTACCTATTTCGGTATTAAACAAGTATTCTAATGACTAATACATTTACTCTTTATGAGTATGGAGGTACATATTATGAATAAAAAGGTATTATCCTTAGGCGTAATGCTCTCCTTAGCTACTACTGGTGTAATGGCTGCCGATAGCGTAACTACATCTATTAATAATGGTGATCAACTTACTAAATATCAGAAAGAGGCTATTCAGTTAACACAAAAACAATTGGCTAATAAAGCAGTTCAAGATAGCAAGACTTATGAGCATGCACTTGCTCTTAATGAGACTCGTACTATTGATTTAGCATTGGCGAATAACCGTACTGCAAAACAAACTAAGTGGGGTTATGAGGCCGCAAAATCTGCTGTGAGTCAAGTAGCTGCTGGGAAAAATCCAAGTGTAAGTTATGCTTGGAATGCACAGAGAACCGGAGGCGATACTGGTAGTGGTAAGTCCGGTAGCCATAATTTCTCTATTAGTGCGCCTGTATTCCATCCTCAACTTGATGCAAGCATTGATTCTGCTCGTTATACTCGTGAAGGTACTGGTGCTAGTTATGAAGAAGCACTTCAGCAAGCAAAATACGACGCTATTAGCGGCTACTATACATTGATTATGAACCGTAATCTTGTTGATGTAGCGCAACAAGCTGTTAAAGACTATCAAGGCCATGTAACAAATGTAGAAGCACAATATAATGTAGGCTTAGTAGCAAGCTCTGATGTATTGGCAGCTAAAACAAATCTTGCTGAATCTGAAACATCTCTTGTGAAAGCGCAAAACACTGCAAATTTGGCAGAAGCAAGCTTGAATCAAGTCATTGCATATCCTGTACAAACATCTATTACCACGGCAGAACATGACTTGCAATACAAGCCATACAATGTAACATTAGAGCAAGCTAAAGCGTATGCTATGCTTCATCGTTCTGCTCTTGTAAAATCTGCCCTTGATGTGAAATCTGCTGAAGAAGCTGTAAGATCTGCTAAAGCTGGCTACTTACCGACTGTAGCGGTAAAAGCTGGTCGTGGTTATATTGATCCAGATGGTTACTTTGGGACAAGCACAAAATCCTGGAGCGTTGGTGCTAGTGCATCTTGGAGTTTATGGGATGGCGGTGCTACACAAAATGCGATTAAAAAAGCAAATGCACAACTTGAACAAGCTAAAGAAGCTAACTTAGCAACTGTAGATGCTGTTTTATTAGCAGTACAAAAAGCATATTTGAATTTGCGTTCTGCAGAACAAACGATTCAAAGTACACAAACTGCAGTAACTCAAGGTCAAGAAAGCTTCCGTATCGCTACACTTCGTTATCGTGCAGGCGTTGGTACTAACCTTGACGTTCTTGATGCAGAAACTAAATTGACAACAGCTCGTAACAATTATGTACAAGCTCTTTATAACTACAATATTAGCATTGCAGCACTTGAGCAATTAACAGGTGTTCCATTGAATACTCCAATTGGCCAAGGTGCTGAGGTTATTACAAATAGTGGTGCCCTTGAACAATTAGCAAAACTTGGTAGCAATCAATAATATAATATGTAACCTAAAAAGACGACTTCGGTCGTCTTTTTTGCTACTTCAGTATTTACTTTCGTATTTTATATGTATATTTCATATTGGTTTAGATTAAGTGTGTTATCGTAAAAAAGCAATTAATTTCCCATATATATAGTCGTATAACTTAATGTACTTACATTAGAGCAATTGTATTAGCAGTGTACTTATAGCAGAAATTGATTAGTGTGAAATTATATTAGTTTTATAAAATTTACCCCTAAAACACTATAGTTATTACTGTGTCTGTGGTAAGATTAGTATATATATTTATATTATTCATAATGTGTATGGGAGTATCATTATGACCCGTAAAAAGTGGTGCCTTATAGGTGCAGCGATTTTAGGTTTATCTAGTATTGGTGCCAGTATCAATCCTATCGCTCAAACGTATGTAGCACCAATGGTTAAAGAACAAGTAAATAATGCCATAAACGGATCTGTAAACTATGATTCTCTACGTATTAACTGGAATGGTGATGTAGTTCTAACGGACGTTACTATTAAAGATAGAGATGATCATTTAGTAGGAACTGCACGAGAGGTAGAAGTAGGGGTTAAGCTATCTGCTTTGCCTAGTATTATTACAAGTAATACATCAGGGGCAACGGCTATTTCAAGTGTGATTGTAGAGGCGCCGGATCTTCATATCTGGCAGCTAGCTGATGGATCGTGGAGTGTAGAAAAGTTAGTAAAACCATCTGACCCTAATAAGTCGGGTAGCTTTGATGGTTCTATTACAATTCATGATGGTCGCGTAGCTGTACGAACCAAAGATGGACTAAAGAGAAATGTAGAAAGTCTCGATGGGACTATGGCACTTAATATGGGTGGTATGTCTAAAGGGGCATTTACTGCTGATGTTGATGGCTCTTCTGTTGTATTAAATGGCACCATTGATATGGACCATGTATCTAATTTCGATCTTTTTGTACAAGCAGATGAAATTGATACGGCAGGTTTCATGAGTTTTGTACCACTTCGTCAAGATTTATCTGTAACGGGTGGGAAATTACAAGATTTACATCTCAATGTTAAAAGTGAAGATGGCAATTACATTATGAGTGGTAATGTCGGTTTTAAGGGCTTAACAGGCACTTATAAGCGTGGTAATACTATATATAATATTACCGATGGTACAGGCCGCATTATGCTAAATCATGACCAAATCGTTATTAGTCGCAGCTCTTGGCGTGTTAATGATCAAGTAGCCAAGGTTAATGGTCTTGTTACGTTAGGTAAAGAGGAAGAGTATCTAAACCTCAATGTTGTGGCCGATAAGGTTGCTTTAGAAGCGCTTACCGATGTAGGCATAACTGGTGTTGTAGGTGGCCGTGCACATATCGGTGGTACAACGGTAGCTCCTCGTGTAGATGCTACGATTAGCAGTGATGGTATTTCTTATAAAGAGTATTATGTTGATCGTGTACAAGGTGATATTATCTATGATGATGGATTAGTTCGCCTTGAAAATACTCGCTTGTCAATTGGCGAAGGTAATGCAAAGGTTAATGGTCAATATGTAGTTGATACAGGCGACTTTGATGCTACAGTAAAGGCCCAGAATTTACCTTTGGATACTTTTACAAAAGATATGTCTACCCCTGTTACAGGGAATGTAGATGGTGAGGTTCGTATCTTAGGTAAAAATAATCAAGTTACGGATGTAGTGGGCGCAGTTGAAGGGCGTCAAATCGGCATTCGTGGTGTAGTAGTTGATGCGGCGAAAGCTAATTTTACCCATAGTGATAATCGAACTAATCTAACCCTAGTAGGCAATATGGGGGATGGTGCATTTAGCGGATATGGCTATATCCAAAATGGTAATGTAGATGCTACTATTTCTGGTAATGCCTTACCATTGACGTCATTAAGCCCTATTATCGGACAAGATGTAGATGGTACGTTGAATACGTCTATTACAATAAAAGGTGTTTTGGATAATCCAAATGTGACCGGCACTGTATGGGGGCAAGAGGTTCACTATAAAGGGGCTCGATTTGATAATATCCATGGGGATATTCAGTTGGATAATCATGTTCTCACCATCACAAATGGACATGTTGGAGATGCTAGTGGCGGCTATGATGTAACAGGCTGGTATAACATTAATACTGATGCATTAGACTTAAATGCTCGAGCTCGTGCAGTACGTATTGAAAATCTAATCCGTACAGTTACAGATATTCCAATTACAGGCTGGTTTGAAACAGATAACCATATAACAGGTACTGCGGCGAATCCTATTATAGAAGGTCGTGCTCATTTATGGGATGGTTCTGCGTATGGCAAGCTTGTAACTAATGCCTTTGCAAAATACAACTATAAAAATGATATTTTAGAACTGTACCGCTTTGATATCGAAGGTTATGGTGCAACCATCACTGGCGGAGGTACAATCTCTAAAGACGCCATTAATGTTGATTTTGAAGGTAAGAACATTGATATGGGCAGATTGCTCATCAATACAGACTACAAAGTTGACGGTTTAGTATCGGGGCGCGGGATTATCACGGGTTCTATGGATAACCCTCAATTTAATGGATACATATTATCTGATGCACTATCGATTAATGGGGAATTATTAAATGATATTCATGGTCATGTGTATGCAGATAAAACAGTAGTAAATGTACAAGACTTTACTTTTGCTGAAAAAGATGGAGGCCGATATGTTGCTAAAGGCGGCATGAAGCTTGACGATAGTAAACAATTATTTGGCGTATTAGATGTTACTAATGGTAGCGTAAAGAATTTATTAACCTTACTAGATCGCGCCAATGAACATCTTGATGGCAAGTTAAATGGCTCTGTAGAAATTGGAGGCACAAAGGATAATCCGAGTGTTAATGTAGTAGGTAAGATTAACGATGTAAGTATTGATGACAAGGTTGTAGGTGACGCAACTCTCAATGCTAGTCTTGCGAATCGTAAGTTCAAAATTACAACCTTAAAATTGCCTGTTGATGAAGGGCTCATTGCGATGGGTGGGACATTAGATCTTGATGGACAAGCAGATTTACAGGTTGCATTAAAGGATGTTGATATTGTACCGTTCTTGCCGTTAGTAGGTAAGGATATTCAAGCTACAGGTTGGATAACTGGTGTTATAAATGTTACAGGCGAAACTAAAAATCCTAAGGTTGAGTTATCTAGTTCTGTAGAGTCAGGTTCGTTTAATGGTATTGGCATTGACGAAGGCTTTGTATTAGCTACCATGCAAGATCATGTCATCCAAATTCAACGAATTCAAGGTGCTAAAAGTGGTTACAAGCTAAGCATTTACGGTAAGGTTCCGTTAGCAGCTATTTATACGTCTGGCTATATTCCAGCAAATGACAGTAAGTCCATGGATGTAACAATTGACTTTAATGAAGCTGATATGGCGGTTATTCCTCTTGTAACGACGAGTGTTAAAAATGCGACTGGTCCGTTAAAAGGTGTTATTAGACTTACTGGTACTATCGATCAACCTGAAGCATATGGTACCGTTTCAGTTCGAAATGGTACGATGAAGCTAACTAGTGTGGAAAATGAAATCACAGGTATTGATGGAGATTTGATTTTCTCTGGTCAACAAGGTGATTTCCAATCTCGTATTAATATGGGTAAAGGTTCTGCAGGTTTAGCTGCTAAAGTAAATTGGTCTGGTCATAGCCTTACTAATTACAAAGCTGCGGTTCAGCTTGATGGCTTAGAGGTGCGTAGTGAATATGTACGAGGACCATTAAATGGTGAGCTTTATATCGCGGATAGAGATGGTTTGCCTACATTGATAGGTAATTTGAATCTTGAAAAGGTTCAATTCAAAATCCCTCTTTCCATGGAGTCTAGTGAAAGTACTAGAAATATGGGTGTCGATGTCACTGTTCATGCAGGTAAAGGTGTACGCTTGTATGATCGTACATTGTATAACATGTTTATCAGCGGTGATGTTCACTTTGGTGGTACATTGCAAAATCCAACAGCTAGTGGTCAATTCGATGTAAGAAATGGTACGTTTAAATACTTGAGCCATGTATTTAATATTACAAAAGGGAAAGCTCATTTTGTAGGTGGTTCTTATTTGCCTAACTTACAATTAGAGGCTGAAACTAATGTAAGCAATTATAATATCATGCTCAGTGTAAAAGGGACTGTTGATCATATGGACTTAACATTGTCATCAAACCCTAATTTGTCTCAAAAGCAAATTATCTCTATGTTAACCTTTGGTCGAGGAACAGATTCAAATAGTAGTACTTTAACAAATGATGATGTAAATGCTGTTGCTACAGCAGGGTTACAAATGTTTGCCTTTGGTTATGTACAAGATGCATTACAAAATACATTAGGCTTGGATCGTATTAATATTACTACAGGTTCCATTGATCCTGATGAGCCGACGAATAAGGAAACCGCGGGTAACTATAATATTGAAATTGGTAAGTATGTATTACCGAAAGTTATGTTGACCTATTCTCAAGGTATAAATAACAAGCAAAAAAAATATGGTATAGAGTATTCTGTTAAACGAAACCTCAAGTTTACTGCATGGCGCACATCGCAAGGAAACAATTATATCGGTGGTCGTTGGACACGAAGCTTCTAAGTGTGTGGCTAGAATGTGTAAACCCTATAGGTATGCACATTCTAGTCATATTAATTTCATAAAATTTGTTTATAGTAGTACTCATTCCACGTAATTTATGCTATAATAATAAAGATTTATTAGTCTTTATAAAACAAGATGTAAACTCTTTATGGGGATGAGTTCTAGGAGGAATTTATGTTTAAACCAAAAGCCTATAAAAGTATGCTTGCAGCGTCCGTGTTGACGGCTGTCATGGGGACAGGCAGTGTATTTGCTGCTGAGGTACAAGCTGGCTATACTCCAGATTTAAATAGCACAACAACAACTAGTGCTGCTACTGCTAATGATGCAGCTACTACTCAAGCTGTTTACAATGCTGATGCAACTACTACAACTACGCAAGATGAAACTGATGCGGCGATTTTAGCTGCTCGTGGTGATACAACTGTATCTAGCGATGGTACTGTAGTAAAAGGTTCTGACGGCACTGTTACAGTCAATAATGCAGCTTTAAAAACTGATGACAAACAAGTAAAAATGGTATCTAAAACTACTGGTGGTACTGACCTTGATAAGGCTGCTGAAAATGGCCAAACTCAAGCTGTTACAACAGTAGAGGCTCAATATGTTTCCTCTGCTAGTGCAGAAACTGTGAATCCATATGTAGGTAAGTTGATTACTGGTTTATCTATCTCTGGTGTTACGGCTCAGCAACAAGCAGATTTATTGCCTATTTTGACTGAACGAGTGGGCGATGCTGTATCCGTTGATGGCGTATTCAGAGACGTAACTAATCTTGGCAATACAGGTTATTTCTCCGAAGTTAACCCTGTGTTCACAACAGTACCTGAAGGCGTTAAATTGGACTTTGCTGTAACAGTAAATCCAATTACTACAGGCGTATCCTTCGAAGGTAATACTGTTTACACATCCGAAGTATTAACTAAGTTCATGGATATCCAACCTGGTCAAGTTCTTAACTCTGTATACGTTGGTCAAAAAATTCAAGGTATCAACGCTGCATACGCTCGTGATGGTTACATGTTAGCTCACGTTGATGGTATCCGTGTAGATGACCAAGGCGTGCTTCATGTACATATCGTAGAAGGCATTGTAGAGGATATCATTCCTGCTGGTAACAAGAAAACTCGCGATAAAGTTATCACTCGTGAATTTGTTCAAAAGAAAGGTAAACCTTTCAACAAATTCTTGGTACGTCGTTCTGTAGAGCGCGTATACAACTTAGGCTTCTTTGACGATGTAAACGTTCGTATGTTGCCTGGCGAACAAGATCCTAACAATGTAATCATTGAAATCGACGTATTGGAACATAAAACTGGTACCATTACATTAGGTGCTGGCTACTCTAAATCTGATGGTTTGATGGGTATCATTGAGTTTGGTGAAGAAAACTTCCGCGGTACTGGTGATAAATTCAAAGTTCACTGGGAAATTGGTGGTAAGAAAAAATATAAAAACTACCAAATTTCTTACTTAAAACCTTGGATCGATAGCAAAGGTACATCCCTTGGCTTCTCCTTCTTCAACCGTGAAGATGAATACACAGACTACAACGAAGATGGCAATGAAGTAGCAGAATACAATAAGAAATCTCGTGGTTTCAATATTTCCTTCGGTCGTCAAACTGGGGAATATACACGTGATTACTTGACATTAGAATCCCGTAAAGATTCCTATAAATGGGATAGTGATGATAGCTCTGGCTACCGTTATGACCGAAATGCTGGTAAAGGTCAAAACTGGGATAATGGTTCTCATAACTTCGCTGCAGAGAACTATGTTGGCAACAACTTTGGTCGCATTAACTCCATTACATGGCAAAAAGTATACGATTCCCGTGACAATATCTATGATCCAACACGTGGTCGTCGTATTTCCTATACAGCACAATGGGCTGGTCATGGCTTAGGCGGTGATTTCGACTTCTACAAATTCACAGCTGAAGCACGTATGTATAAAAAACTAGGTGCTAAGAATGTATTGGCATTCCGCGCACGTGGTGGTTTTATCCAAGGTGATGCACCTTATAGCCAATTATTCACATTGGGTGGTGCTGACTCTTTACGTGGTTATGAAGATGATCAATTCCGTGGTAAGTATATGTATAATGCTACATTGGAATTCCGCTTCCCAATCGTTAAAAAGGTTAGTGGCGTATTGTTCACTGATATCGGCGACGCATGGGATGCTCCAAATGTTACATGGTACAACAGCAAGAAAACCTTTAACTATGGCGTTGGTGCTGGTGTTCGTGTTACAACACCTATCGGTCCTGTTAAACTTGACTATGGCGTGGGTAAACACAAAAATAAATTCCACTTCAGCTTCGGTACACAATTCTAATATAGTAAAAGTATATGGTGGAAGCCTCTTTTCGGAGAGGCTTTCACCAATATCTCTATATGGCATCCTTTGATGCAATAATTTACAGAAAAATTTATAGAAATGAGGGCACTCTATTATGATGCGAATGATGAATAATAAGGCGAATGTGAAGATTTTTTCCATCGTCATTGCTACCGTATTTATTATCGGTATTGGTGCATTAGCATACACTCAAATGGCTACGCCTAGTGGTAATGGTGGGGCTAGTACAATTGGTGTTATCGATACATCTCGTATGATGTCTCAAGATAATCCATTATTTGTGTCTGCCGCACAAGAGTTCATGAGTTATCAAAGTAAATTACAACAAGAAACTCAAGCTAAAATTGATGCAGCACAAGATGATGCGACGAAACAAAAGTTAGTAGAAGAAATGCGTCAAAACTTGGCTAAAAAAGACCAAGAAATTGCTAAATCTATTCAAGATAAAGCTATGGAAGCAGCAAAAGCTGTTGGTGATGGTAAAGGTTTAAGCGTTGTTATGTCTAAAGATACTGTATTATACGGTGGCGTAGATATTACAGATCAAGTGTTGAAAAAATTAGCTGGCGATGCAAAAAAATAAGCTGTAGTTCTATGTAAGGGAGAACGACAATGGACGGGAAAAAACGATATATAGGATTAGTCATATTTCTCGTTGCTGCAATAAGTGCTATGGTTTGGGCCTATGGGTTTGTAACAAATCGCCAACAGGGTCCAAATGGGGTGTCCATAGGTGTTGTGCGTATTGATGATGTATTAGAGTTTAATCCATCCTATGAGGATTATAAGCAAGCTAAAAATGAGCTAGATCTTTTACAACGTCAATATGAACTTGAACAACAAGCCTTAAATGCCAAGTCGGAGACACAAGATGAACAGTTGAAAACACTTGCACTGGATTCAACCTTGTCAGATGCTCTTACGGTGGAATTGCAAACTCGTATTGCAACAAAAGAAAATGAACTAAATCAGCAATTAAATGCTAAGCGTAACGAATTGACTCAAAAATATTTAGCTGAGTTGAAAGTAAGTACTAATGAATATGATCTAGAAATCGTAAATCTTCAATTAGACTTATATGCCTATGATGCTCGTGTATATATTGACGATGCACAAAAGGCAGCCGCTATGGATGAAAAATCCAAGAAAGAAGAACGATTAAAAGAATTATTAGCTAAACGAAAACCATCGAATCTCGATGTGGATTCTATAAAAGCAAAGGTACAGGCTGAGCTTGCCCCAATGCAACAAAAAGGACAAGAGGAACTCAACCAATATGCAGCATCTCTACAGAAGGAGTTAGCAGAAAAACGAGATTCTATGGTGCAACAACAAGCACAAGCTATCATTGCTAATAACAATCTTCCTGTAGCGCAAGAGTGGAATGATACGTGGGCGAAAAAGCTTTCTGATAAAGAGGCAGAAGTAAGCGCTATTCATGAAGCTATTTTGGAAGATGTACGCATGCGCGTAGCTGTAATTGCAAAAGAACAACATTTAGATTTAGTCATCATTGATGACGGTGGTAATATTAAAGGGCTTGATATTACAGATGCAGTAAAGGCATCTTATCGAGTTCAATAAGGAGTTATATAATGAATAAACGTATTAAATCTTTAGTATTGAGTGCAACTTTAGTGGCTTCTATGGCGATTCTAGGTGGCTGTGGGTCCAATAATATCGGTTATGTTGATACAATGAAAGTAGCTAACAGCACTGAAAAAGGTATCGAGATTACTAAAGAAATTAACGCTAAAAAAGCTGAGTTGAACAAGAAAATTGAAGCTGCTGATGATGCTTCCAAACAAAACGTATATAACCAAGCATCTCAAGAGTTAACTGCTTTTACAAATGCAAAAGCACAAGAATACCGTCAATACCAAGAGCAAAAAATTAATGAGCTTGTAAAAGAGAAAAAACTTGATGTTATTATTGAAAAAGGTGCTGTTGTAGGCGGTGGCGCTGATGTGACTGAAGACTTGATCACCAAAATGGGTAAAGCATCTGAAGCTCAAATTAAAGAAGCTGAAGAAGCTGCGAAAGCTGAAGAGCAACAAGAAGCTCAACAAAACGCTCAACAAGCAGGTCAAGCTGCAGCAGCTACTACTGAAAGCGCACAATAATTAAGGATTATCACAGGGGGAGGAGTTTACCTTGGAAAAAACTTTACAGGAACTCGCAACATTGGTAGGCGGTCGCGTTGTAGGCGATGAGTCTATTGTCATTACGGAGACACGTGGCTTTGAACAAGCTGTTAAACAATCCATCACTTTTGCTATTGGTGAATATGTTGAACATATCGCATTATGCCAAGCGGGTGCTGTTATCGTTGAATCTGAAGTTAAAGATGTACCGATGGCACAAATCGTAGTTGATAATGCAAAAGCAGCATTTGCACAAGTGTTAGAGCTCTTCCATCCATTTGTTGTAGTGCCACGTGAAGTACATAGTACGGCAATTATTGGCGATAATGTAACTCTTGGTAACAATGTAGCCATTGGTGCCTATTGTGTTATTAATGATAATGCTGTTATCGGTGATAATGTGACGATTCGCCCTTATGTATATATTGGTCATAATGTGCGTATCGGTGAAGATTCCGATATTTATGCAGGTGCTATTGTTCATGAAAACTGTATTTTAGGTAAACGCGTTGTATTGCGCGCTAAAGCAGTTATTGGTGGCGAAGGTTTTGGTTTTGCTACGGAAAATGGTGTTCATACTCACATTCCTCAAGTAGGCAATGTTATTCTTGAGGATGATGTAGAAATTGGCTCCTGTACTACTATTGATAATGCTACAATGGGATCTACATTAGTTCGTCGTGGTACAAAAATTGACAATCTTGTTCACCTTGGACATAATGTTGAAATCGGTGAAGATTGCTTCTTGATTGCTCAAGTTGGTATTGCAGGTAGTACAAAATGTGGTAATCATGTAATCTTTGCAGGTCAAACAGGTTGTACCGGTCATATTACAATTGGTGATAATGTACAATTTGCTGGTAAAACCGGTATCACTGGTAATGTACCATCTAATTCCATCATGGCTGGTTATCCAATGAGACCGCATAAAGAGTGGTTAAAATTGGCGGCCTATGAAAATCGTTTGCCAGATATGGTGAAAACTGTAAAACAATTACAAAAAGAAATTGATGCTTTGAAAGCGCAGCTTAAGGAGAGCTAATAATCCATGTATAGGTTTATGAAAATCTTTAGTGCCTTTATTTGCTTATTACCTAAAGGTTTGCAATATGCTATTGGCACATTGCTTGGTGAAATTGCGTGGCTAGCGGTACCGCCAAAACGCAAGCGTCTAGCAATAGGCCAAATTCTATTCTGTAATATTACAGATGATCCTAAAGAAGCTCGTCGTATTGCTAAAGCTAGTACAACTCGCTTTGGCCGTATGATTATTGATGTATTGCGATATCCTGAAATTAAGGATGGCAAATACAAAGATATGGTAGAGTTTATTAATCGTGAGTACTTAGATGATGCTTTGGAAAACGGACGAGGAGCTATATTAGCGGCTGTTCATAGTGGTAACTGGGAATTGCTGGGCGGTGTACTCGCATCTGAAGGCTATCCATTGATTTCTGTAGCCATGAAACAAAATGGTGATGCAGACAAGTTTATCAATGAATATCGTCGTATTATGAACCAACATGTAACGTATAAAACTGGTGTACGTGAAATGATTAATGAACTTAAAAAGGGCGCTTTTTTAGGGCTTATCATGGATCAAGATCCAGGTGATGATGGTGTTCTTGTGCCATTCTTTGGTTATGAAACATTAACAGCTGCTGGTCCTGCTGTGTTGGCTCGTATGCAAGATGTACCTATTATCTTTGTGACAATACATTATAGTCCATACTCTGGAAAACATGAGCTTGAAGCTCATCCACCGATTTATGTAGAACGTACAGATGATAAAAAACGCGATATAGCTGTTACCACAACTCTACTTAATGAGTTTATAGAAGACTATATTAGACGTTATCCTGAAGATTGGTTCTGGCTACACAACCGTTGGAAGTGGACTCGTCGTTTCTATGGCGAACAAATAGAAACGCCACCAGATGTATACCAATAATAAATAATTATAAAGAGATTTTATTTATGTAAAAGTAGAAATATTCTAGATAGAACTGATTCCTACTACATAGATGAAATCTCTTTTTATTTTGGGAATTATTACGCAGTATTTAAAAATAAGCTATTATAATTTTAAAGAATAAGAATAGACTTTCAAAATAGCGTAATATGTGGTAAATTTCTTGTAACACCTATGCAAATAGGGTATAATACATATTGGTGTATAGTAAACGTGAATTCAGATTATGAAAGGACATTCTTATGAGTAAGCCCCAACAAACAATAGAAAAGGCTGTTTCATATCAAGGGATTGGCCTTCATAGCGGTGAACCAGTACATATGGTTTTCAGACCTGCACCTGAAGATACAGGAATTGTGTTTGTCCGCACGGACATTGAAGGTCAGCCTTCTGTGCGAGCACACATTGATAATGTGACGAACACTATGCGCGCTACCACATTGGAAAATGGTGAGGCAAAGGTATTCACTGTAGAGCATTTGATGGCAGCGTTCAGTGCTATGAATATTGATAATTGTTATATAGAAATGGATTCTCCAGAGCCTGCGGTAGGTGATGGCAGTAGTGCTGTTTTTATCAATCTTATTGAAGAGGCGGGCATTATAGAACAAGCAGCACCGCGTCATACATATAAAGTGACTCGATCCCATGCTATTTATGATGGAGACCGTTTTGTTTTGATTTTGCCGTATGATGGCTATCGTATGACATTCACATCCATCAACAGTCATCCGTTGCTTGGCACACAACAATGTGACTTTGAAGTATCCCCTGAATATTTTAAAGAGCATATTGGATCTGCTAGGACTATCGGATTTATTAAAGAGTTAGAACAATTACAGGCTATGGGCCTTGCTAAAGGTGGCAGCCTAGATAATGCATTAGTTTATGATGATGAGAAATGTTTATCTGTACCACGCTTTGATGATGAATTAGTTCGTCATAAGGCGCTAGACGTTATAGGTGACTTATTCTTATTAGGACCAATAGAAGGTCATGTAATTGCTTTGAAATCGAGTCATGAATTAAATTCTAGATTGGCTCGCAGTATAATGGAAGAAATAAGGGAGACACAGCCATGATTCTTAATCACGAAGATATTTTAGAAATTTTACCTCATCGTTACCCAATGCTTTTGGTAGATCGAATTGTTGAGTTAGAACCTATGAAACGTGCTGTGGGCATTAAGAATGCTACATTCAATGAATTGTTCTTCCAAGGTCACTTCCCAGGTAACCCAGTAATGCCAGGTGTATTGCTTACAGAAGCAATTGCTCAAGTTGGCGGTATTGCTTTATTGTACCCAGAAGAAAACCGTGGTCTTACTCCGATGTTTACAGGTATTGATAAAGTACGTTTCCGTCATCCAGTAAAACCTGGTGACCAAGTGCGCATGGAAGTTGAAATCGTAAAAATTAAAGGTAAGATGGGCAAGGTTGAAGGCCGTGCCTATGTAGGCGATAAATTGTGCGCTAGTGGTGAATACATGTTTGCCCTTGTATAATAGAATGAGGAGTGATTGTAGTGATAGTTGTAGGCATGGAAAATGCAGAATCCAACATCCATAGTACAGCCATAGTCCATCCAAATGCTAAATTGGGCAAAGATGTAATCGTAGGCCCCGGAGCTGTAATCGGCGAGAATGTCGAAATTGGCGACGGCACAAAAATTGGTGCAAATGTTGTAATTGGTGGTTGGACAACCATTGGCAAGCGTTGTGAAATTTATCCGAACGCATCTATTGGGTTGGAACCTCAAGATTTAAAATTTAAAGGCGAAAAAAGCTATTGTAATATTGGTGATGAAACGGTTATTCGTGAATTTGTAACTATTAGCCGCGCTACTGGAGAAGGTGAAGAGACACGAGTAGGCAATAACTGCTTGCTTCAAGCATGTACACATGTGGCTCATAACTGTATCGTTGGCAATAATGTCATTATGAGTAACTGTGCAGGTCTTGCTGGTCACGCTATCGTTGAAGATCGTGTGGTAATTGGTGGTCTTGCTGGCATTCATCAATTTGTTAAAATCGGTCGCAATGCAATGGTTGGCGGGATGGCTAAGGTAGTACAAGATATTCCACCTTATGTTATCGCTGATGGTCAACCTGCACGTGTTATCGGTCTTAACTCTGTTGGTTTATCTCGTGCAGGTATTTCTGAAGAAGTACGCCGAGATTTGAAACAAGCTTTCCGTATTATTTATCGCTCTGGATTTAGTTTGTCCAAAGCTATTGAAGAAATGGAAATGCAACTTGATTCTTCCGTAGAAATTGAAAACTTATTACGCTTCTTGCGCAATGCCGATCGTGGTATTATGCGTACACGTCGCGACTAAATTTAAGGACCTCGTATTATGTACGAGGTCTTTTTTGTGGGCTAAAAATATCTGATAAAATGATGAAGAAAAGGGCATAAACCGTGGTGTTTTAATGGTAAAAAGTGGCTATTTATAGTACAATATATTGTATATGATTATGTCTTTTTCTAGTCAAATCATTATAAATTTGAGATTACTAATTGATATATAGGCCATAGAGCCATCTAGGAGGTAAAGTCTTGGCAAAGGTAGGATTAATTGCGGGCATTGGTGCTTTGCCTGTAGAATTCATGCGCGCCGCTCATGTTTTAGGCCACGAAGTGGTTGTTATCGGTGTGGTACCTGATATTGACCCAGCTTTGAAAGCTGAGGCCGATGCTTTCTATGATATTAGTGTTGCTAAACTAGGTAAAATCTTCAAGACCTTAAAAAATGAAGGTGTTGTTGAGTTAACTATGTTAGGCAAAGTAACTAAGGAAATACTCTTTAAGGGGCTTAGCTTCCCCGATTTGAAAACACTAGGTGTTCTTAAACGGTTAAAAAATCGCAAGGATGATACAATCATGCTTGCCATCGTTGATGAAATTGAAAGAGAAGGCTTTAAAGTATTAGATCAGACAGTATACTTAAAACCATTTATGCCTAAGGTCGGTGTATTTACAAAAGCACAGCCAACAGAAGAACAATGGGCTGATATATGCTTTGGCTTTGAATTAGCGAAACAAATGGGCGGCCTTGATATTGGGCAAACTGTTGTTGTTAAACACAAAGCGGCGATGGCCATTGAAGCCATTGAGGGTACTGATAAGTGTATTTTGCGCGGTGGTGAGCTTGGCCGTGGTGAGGCTGTTGTAGTAAAAACAGAAAAGCCCAATCAAGATGTGCGCTTTGATGTGCCTGCAGTGGGTATAAAGACATTGATGTCTATGATTGATAGCGGCTGTAAAGTGCTCGCTGTTGAAGCGGAAAAGACTATTTTTGTACAACAACAAGATGTTCTTGATATGGCCAATCGTCACGGTATTGTTATTTGTGCTGTAGACCAAGAATTTGTAAATTCCAGAAAGGATGCATAATGAAAGTCATGTTTTCTGCCGGTGAAGCATCCGGCGATACTCATGCGGCAAGTGTTGCCAATGCATTGAGAGAAATTGATCCTTCTGTAGACATGTTTGGTATGGGCGGCACCTTGATGGAACGCGCTGGTGTTCGCATTGTATATGACATTAAAAACCTTGGCGTCATTGGTATTGTTGAAATTGTAAAATCATTACCAAAATTCTTTAAATTACGGACGTACTTAAAACGCGTCATGATGAAGGAGAAACCGGATATTCTCGTTTGTGTAGATTATCCTGGGTTTAATATGAAACTTGCTGCTGTAGCACATGAATTGGGGATTCCCGTTCTTTATTATATTGCTCCCACAATTTGGGCCTGGCACAGTAGTCGTGGTAATACGATTCGCAAGTATGTAACAAAGGTTGCATCTATATTTCCCTTTGAAGCTGAAGCATATCGCAAATATAAATGCGATGTAGAGTTCGTGGGCCATCCCTTATTAGATATCGTACATCCTACGATGACTAAAGAGGAGGCTGAAGAATACTTTGGGGCTCGTAAAGACGCTAAAAAGGTATTGCTCATGCCTGGTAGTCGCAAGCAAGAGGTTTTATCTTTACTTGACACGATGTTAAAAAGTGGTGAGCAATTGATGGCAAACCATAAAGACATTCAATTCTTTTTGCCTCGTGCACACACCATCGATCGCAGTGAGTTAGAAACTTTCATAGATGCTCATAAGGTGCCTGTTACGATTACAGAAGACCATACATATGATTTGATGCAAATTTGTGATGTGTGCCTTGCCGCATCAGGAACTGCTACGTTGGAAACGGCTATGATGGAATTGCCAACTGTATTATTGTATCGCGTATCTCCCATAACGTATGGTATTGGTAAGATGGTGGTCAATGTAACACATGTAGGATTACCTAATATTGTGGCTGGTAAAGAAGTAATTCCTGAATTATTGCAAGATGCTGTTACACCAGAGGCGATTGTATCCTTAGTAGAACCACTCATTAGTGATGTAGAAAAGAATGAAGCTATGCGTAGCGAATTACGTGAGGTACATCATAAATTAGGCGAGCCTGGTGCTGTAAAACGAGTAGCACATCTTGTATATGATCTCGGTAAGGAGAAATGTAATGAATAGTTATTCTAGGCTCTTATATTTTGTAAAGCCTTATTATAAGCGCATGATTTTTGCAGTGTTCTGCATGATTGTCGCTGCTGCTGCCTACCTGGTAGTGCCTTGGCTAATTAAGAACGTAGTTGACCAAGTATTAGACGAAAAGAATATGTTTATGTTGAACCTTATTGTAGGGGCAATCATTCTAATTTTCTTAATTCGTGGTTTCGCTACTTATGGTCAAACTTACAATATGTCTTATATTGGACAACGGGTAATTATCGATGTACGAGAGTCCATCTTTAATCATTTACAAAAATTAAGTTTATCTTACTTTGATCGACGCAAGACAGGCGTTATTATGAGTAATCTTACGAATGACGTTGCTGCCTTGCAAACCGCTGTTGTAGATAATTTGATTTCCTTTATTACTGAATCCGTAACACTTATTGGTTCCTTGGTGTCTATGCTTCTTATCGACTGGAAATTGACCCTCGTTACCTTTATTACAGTACCAGTGGTATTGGTGATTATTAATGTGTTTGGTAAAAAGCTTCGCGTAGCAGGTCATGACGTACAAGGTCGTGTAGCTGATATTACAGCACTTTTACAAGAGGTTATTAGTGCAATTCGAGTTGTGAAATCCTTCGCTCGTGAAGATTTTGAGCGCCAGCGTTTCGAAGATGAAAACGATCGTAACTTTAGAGCTGTTATTAAGGCTACTAAATTGACTAGCTTACTAAGCCCAATGGTTGAGTTCTCTGCAGCTATTGCTGTAGCAGTTATTCTTTGGTACGGTGGTTATTCCGTAGTAACTGGCACAATTACGGCTGGTTCTTTAATTGCATTCTTGATTTATGCTATTAACTTGTCTAATCCTGTAAAACGATTGAGCCAAGTATATGGTAATATTCAAAAGGCCTTGGCTGCTGCGGACCGTGTTTTTGAAATTTTAGATACTAAGACGGATGTAGTAGAAAAAGCTGATGCCATTACATTGCCTCATATTAAAGGTGATGTTGAGTTCAAAGATGTGTCCTTCTCCTATGATGGAGAAAAGATGGCACTAGAAAACTTCACCTTGTCTGTTAAGGCTGGTGAAAGTGTAGCCCTTGTAGGTCCTTCTGGTGCAGGCAAGACTACTTTGGCAAACTTATTACCTCGTTTCTATGATGTTACAGGTGGCTCAATTACTATTGATGGTTACGATATTAAGGATGTTACTTTTAAGTCCTTGCGCGAGCAAATCGGCCTTGTACCACAAGAAACTGTATTGTTCAACGCTACTATTAAAGAGAATATCTTGTATGGTCGTTTGGACGCTACTGATGAAGAGGTATATGAAGCGGCTAAGGCTGCTAATGTGCTTGAATTCGTTGAAAAGATGCCTGAAGGCCTCGATACTATCGTAGGCGAACGAGGCAGCTCCTTATCCGGTGGTCAGCGTCAACGCGTTGCTATTGCACGGGCTATTTTAAAAGATCCTCGTATTCTAATTTTAGATGAAGCTACATCTGCATTAGATACAGAGAGTGAAAAACTTGTACAAGAGGCACTCGATCGCCTCATGAAAGGGCGTACAGCATTTGTTATTGCCCATCGATTGAGCACTGTTCAAAATGCTCATCAAATTGTTGTACTTAATCAAGGTCGCTTGGTAGAGCAGGGGACTCACCAAGAGCTATTAGCTGTTGACGGCGGATTGTACAACCATCTCTATTCCGTTCAATTCTCCCACAAAGGATAACCATGTACTGGATATATAATGTATTGCTCATAATCTATTGGATTGGCTTGATACCGGTTATTTTATACCGACTTGCCTTTGAAGAAGGTTTCTATGAGCGTATTAAACAGAGTGCAGGCTATATGCCAGCCTCACTATTAAAGAAAATTGAAGGCCGTCGTGCCATTTGGATTCACGCTGCTTCTGTAGGGGAAATTGTGGCTACTAGTCCATTGGTAAAAGAGGTTAAAAAGGAATTTCCTGAAGCTGTCGTAGTTGTGTCTGTTGTTACTGCAACAGGTCATGCTATGGCACATCGTATCATTCCTGAGGCAGAAGGGATTATTTTCTTCCCTTTAGATTTGCCATATTTAACTCGTAAAATTTTGCATATTATTAAGCCAATTACTATTTTGCTTGTAGAAACTGAGATCTGGCCTAACTTCTTGCGTATTGCTCAATCGGAAAATATTCCGGTTATGATGGTTAACGGTCGTATTTCTGACCGCAGTATGAAACGCTACAAGTATATTAGCGCTTTCACCCGCGAAATGTTGCGTTCCATCGAGCGTTTCTGCATGCAATCTAAATTTGATGCGGCTCATATTGAATGTTTAGGTGCTCATACACCAGATATTACAGTAACAGGCAATATGAAATATGATCAAACTTATGCCACTGTATCAGAAGAAGAAAAACAAGCACTTCTTGATGAATTTGGCTTTGGTAATAATCATCCAATCATCATCGCAGGCAGTACACATAAGGGCGAAGAAGAGACTATTTTTGAAACTTTCATACAGGTTTTAAAAGAATATCCACAAGCTCGATTATTAATTGCACCTCGTGAAATCTATCGCGGCCATGATATACAAAATCTTGCTAAACGTTATGAATTGAGTGCAATTTGCCGTAGTGATATGAAAGAACCTGTGCATGAAGGGATTCCTGTTGTTATCTTGGATACCATCGGTGAGCTCGGTCGTCTTTATAGCCTAGGGGATATCATCTTTGTAGGTGGTTCTCTTGTGAAGACTGGGGGCCATAATATTTTGGAACCTGCTGCACATGGTAAGCCAATTTTAGTTGGCCCACATATGTTTAACTTTAAAGAAATCTTCGCACTGTTAAATTCTCGTGGAGCTTGTGAACAAGTGAAAAATGGCAAGGCCTTAACAACTATGGTTTTACGCCTATGTAAGGATAAAGCACTAGCGGAAGAAATGGGCCGACATTGTCTTGAGATCATTCAAGAAAACCGTGGTGCTACACAACGTAATACACAAGAATTACGTTTGTTATTTGAAAAACATCAAATTATTCCGTAAGACTATATAATTCGTTTCATTACTCTATCATATTAGATAATCGGAGGGGTCACCTATGAGTGGGGAAGCATTATTCAAATCCATAGTTAGTGGTGAAAATCAATCCATATTAGGTGATATAGCTCGTTCTAGCTTAGGCTTTTTAAGTAAAGGTTATGAGAAGGCTGTATCCATGCGCAATGCTAAATTTGATGAAGGCAAAGGCGTTACAAAAGTTACAGTACCTGTTATCAGTGTTGGTAATATTACGGCTGGTGGTACTGGTAAAACACCGATGGTACGATTTATCTGTGATGTACTCACCCAAAAGGGCCTTCATCCTACGGTGCTTAGTCGTGGTTATCGAGCAGAAGATAACAAGAAGAATATCATTATTTCTAAAGACGGCACAATGCTTGTAGAACCAAGTATTAGTGGTGATGAAGCTTGGCTACTTGCAAAGGTTTTGCAAAAATCTAATGTTATTATCGGTCGTGAACGATCAAAATCAGCAGAGATTGCTATTAATGAACTCGGAGCTGATTGCCTTGTAATGGATGATGGATTTCAACATCGCGCATTAGCTAGAGATATTGATATCGTGCTTATCGATGCGTCTAATCCGTTTGGCTATGACCATGTATTACCACGTGGTTTATTGCGTGAACCACTCAGTGGTTTACAACGGGCTCATATCATTGTCCTTACGAAGGTAGATCAAGTGGCACCAGGTATTGTGTCGGGTATTCGTAAGCGCTTATCTCAGCTGGTTCCCAATATACCTGTCTATGAAACTACACATAAGCCTCAATTTATGTATACCTTGGATGAGTGGGCTAATGGTACTGCTGGTGCTCCTGTAGACTCCTATAAGGATCAGCGTATTATGGCAGTTAGTGGTATAGGTAATCCACACTCCTTTACGCAAACTTTGACTGATGTGGGATATAATGTGGTTCATACTTTGCCGTTTGGTGATCACCACGACTTCACTAATGATGATGTAGTAGACATTTGGAAAGAAGCGTTTGCTCATCAAGCTGATGCAATTTGCATTACAGAAAAGGATGCGGTGAAGTTGAGTCAATTGCATGCAATCGAAGACTTGAAAATACCGATTCTAGTGCTATCCATAGGGATTGAGTTTATTTCTGGAAAACAAGAATTCATAGAAAATTTAGAGATTTAGTGTATAATAATAAGATACACGAATAACAGAAATGGGGTTTTATTGTGAAGTTTGGATGTGTCATTCCTGCCCGTTATGGTTCTACTAGATTACCTGGTAAACCATTAGCTGATATTGCAGGAAAGCCGATGATTGAACGTGTTTACGATAGGGTGTCTCAAGCAACAAAAACGGCATGTACTATTGTTGCTACTGATGATGACCGCGTTTATTCTGCAGTTCAACAATTTGGGGGAACTGTTATGATGACAGACCCTAATCATCCGACAGGGACTGATCGATTAGCAGAGGTTGCTAGTCATTATACTGACTTAGATGTAGTTATCAATGTCCAAGGTGATGAGCCTATGATTGAGCCAAACCTTATTGATGACTTGGCACATCTATTTGAAGAGGATCCAAACTTACAAATGGCTACCGTAGCCACTCCTTTATTAGAGGAGGAATACGATGAACCGTCAGCGGTAAAGGTTATTTTAAATAATTGCAATGATGCGATGTATTTTTCAAGATCTTTAATTCCCTATCCTCGCCATGATTTTGTGCGAACTCCATTAAAACATATTGGTATCTATGCGTATCGTAGAGACTTCTTATTAAATTACGCTAAGATGGAGCCAACTGCTGCGGAGCAAACAGAATCGTTAGAGCAATTACGCGCTCTTGAAAATGGCTATACTATTCGTGTTATTCTTACAGATAAACGATTTATCGGTGTAGACACACCGGAAGACTTAGCTCGTGTAAATGCAATTTACGAGCAAGAGGAGAAATAAATGAAAACAGTTCAAATTAAAGATATTACAGTAGGCGGTGGCAAAGGCTTATTCGTTCTTGCTGGACCATGTGTTATCGAGGACTATGATCGCACATTAGCCATTGGTAAACGTGCAAAAGAAATCTGTCAGCGTTTAGGTGTTCCATACATCTTTAAAGCATCTTTCGATAAAGCTAATCGTTCTAGCTTTGGCTCCTTCCGTGGCCCAGGTCTAGAAGAAGGTTTAAAAATGCTCGCTTCTATTAAGAAGGAACTCAACGTACCAGTTGTAAGTGATATTCACTCTATTGAGCAAATAGAGCCTGCTGCTGAAGTATTAGATATTCTTCAAATTCCAGCTTTCTTATGCCGCCAAACAGACCTTGTCTACGGTGCCGCTAAAACTGGTAAATGCGTAAATGTTAAAAAAGGCCAATTTATGGCACCTAAGGACATGGAAAATGTTCTTAATAAAATGAAAGAAACAGGTAATGAAAATCTTATGCTTACAGAACGTGGTTTTAGCTTTGGCTATAACAACCTCGTGGTAGATATGAGATCCTTCCCAATCATGCGCTCTTTCGACTATCCTGTAATTTTTGATGCTACTCATAGTGTTCAATTACCAGGTGGTGCAGGTACTAAATCTAGCGGTAATCGAGAATTTGTACCTAACTTGGCTCGCGCAGCTGTAGCTAGTGGCGTAGATGGCTTGTTCTTTGAAGTGCATGACAATCCAGAGGAAGCATTATCCGATGGTCCAAACATGTTGTATTTAGATCAATTCGAAGCTGTGCTTCGCGATTTAGTAGCTATTGATAAAATCGTAAAAGGTTAGGGGCGGTATTTGTGACTATTTTAGAACAAGCTGCACAAGTGCTTCATGAGGAAGCTCGTGCTATAGAAGAATTAAGTTCTCGTTTGGATCACAACTTTGTAAATGCTGTAAATATGATTTTGGCTTGTAAGGGTCGTGTAGTATGTACGGGAATGGGTAAATCTGGTCATATTGGCCGTAAAATTGCGGCTACCTTGGCAAGTACAGGGACTCCAGCATTATTCATGCATCCTGGTGAAGGCGTACATGGTGATCTTGGTATGATTACAGAAGATGACGTAGTATTAGCCTTTTCTAATAGCGGTGAAACTGGTGAAATCATTAGTATTTTGCCTTCCTTGCGTCGCATAGGTGCAAAATTAATCTGTGTTGTAGGGAAACCGGAGTCTACATTAGCTAAGAATTCCGACATCGTATTGTTGGCTGAAGTAGAACGTGAAGCCTGTCCACTAGGATTAGCGCCTACTACAAGTACTACAGTTGCGTTGGCACTAGGCGATGCATTAGCTGTATGCTTATTAGAGCGTCATCATTTTACACCGGAAAACTTTGCTGTATTCCATCCAGGTGGTTCTTTAGGTCGCAAGCTGTTGCTGACTGTGGAAAATATCATGCACGGTGGTGAAGATAATCCTACTGTATTTAAAGGTGCTACTGTTCGAGATGCACTCTTTGTAATGACAGAAAAAGGATTGGGCGCTACTAATGTAATCGATGAAGAAGGTCACTTATTAGGTCTTGTTACTGATGGTGATGTCCGCCGCGGTCTTGATTCTGGCAGTAATTTCTTAGAATGGCCTGTAGAGGATATGATGACTGCTATGCCTCGCACAATTACTAAGGACAAACTGGCTGCTGAAGCTCTTCACTTGATGGAGAAAAATCAACCACGTCCAATTACTGTACTACCTGTTGTAGATGGCAATAATGTATGTCTTGGCATTGTTCATATTACGGATTTATTGCGTAGAGGCATTGTATAATGAATATTCAATGGATTGTTCTCGATGTGGATGGCGTTTTATCTGATGGATCTCTCGTTTATACATCGAGTGGAGAAGAGCTGAAATCTTTTTCTGTAAAAGATGGCTTAGGCTTAACAGCGGCTCGTAAATCAGGGATTAAACTTGCAATTATTACAGCTCGTATTTCTCCTATGGTTGAGCGTCGTGCTAAGGAGCTTCACTTTGATGCACTCCTTATGGGCCATGCTAATAAAACAGAAGCATTAAGAACTCTCTGTACAGAACATCAAATCGACTTAAAGACGATTGCATACATGGGAGATGACCTCAACGATTTGGGGGTTCTTCAAATAGTTGGTTTACCAATGGCGCCAAATAATGCGGTACCAGAGGTAAAACAATTAGCAAAATTTATTTCTACTGTTAATGGCGGTCAAGGTGCCGTAAGAGAAGCTGTAGAGTATATCTTGAAAAATCAAGGGTTATGGGAAACTGTCGTAGCAGACTATGCACGAGAGGCCCATGCTCATGGACAATAAAGGAGGTGGGCAGAATGAATAACGAATGGCAATACCATTTAGTTAAAGGCATTAGCTGGCTTGCTTGCCGACTGCCGTACAAGCTCATTTTGCTCATAGGCGCTAGTTTAGGTCCTGTATATGGGCTAATAGCGAAGAAGCAAAAACTTAGAGGTATTAAAAATATCAAAATTGGCATGAACATGAATGATCAAGAGGCAGAACAACTCATTGATAAGTTGTTCAAAAACCTTGGCCGTAGTGTTATGGAAGTATTGTACATGCCAAACCTTACAAAATCCTTTATCGATAAACATATTGAAATGCGTGGTGTCGAATATTTAGAAGAAGCCATCGCAGAAGATAAGGGTGTTATTGTTCTTACTGGACATGTAGGGAATTGGGAATGGATGGGCGCTGCTATGGCGGCTCATGGATACCCATCTACTACAATTGTTAAGAAACAACCAAATGCTCAATTTACACGTCTTATGAATGAGTATCGTGAGATGGTAGGACTTGATGTATTTGCTAGTGGTGGCAACGAAATCGTTTCCGCTGCAAAGGCCTTAAAGAAGAAAAAACTGCTTGGATTCTTAGCTGACCAAGATGGATATATACATGGTTTACCGGTTCCGTTTTTAGGTCAAGACTCCTCAGCGGTTATTGGGCCGGCTACATTTGCGAAAAAATTTGGTTCGCCTGTAGTTCCGATTTTTGCATCTCGCAAGCCTGAAGGTGGGCATATTGTTCACATTTTACCAGCATTGCATTATATTGAAACTGGTGATGAAGATGCAGATATGTATCGCCTAACTGAGGAATGTGTACGCGTTACGGAAGACTTCATCCGCCAGCATCCAGATGAATGGCTTTGGTTCCAACATCGCTGGATGACTAAGATGGATCAAATTATTGATTATGATAAGAAGATAGCTGCACGGGAGAGGGCACATGAAAAACAATAAAAAATTAATTGCCATTGTGGCCGCTATAGTGCTGGCTTTAATTGGTCTTATCGTATACATTATGAAAGACTCTAATGAGGTTACTACCACTCAAAATCCAAGTGGTCAACTCGTTAATTTCCAAGGCGCTGACCTACAAGAGGAAAAAGATGGCAAATTAGTGTGGGCCTTATCAGCTGAAAAGATTGAATATGACCCACGGACAAAGGCCATCGTTTTGACTAACTTGAAGGGTCTTTTCTATCAAGATGATGTGACTACTACTATTACAGCTCCTCATGCTGTATTGACGGGTGATCGCAATTCTCTTGATATCGACCAAGGTGTTACAGCTACCAATACGGAAGGTGCAGAATTTAAAACAGAAGCCCTTCACTTTGATAACAAAACGAAAACATTGACATCTAAGTCGGCTTTTACTTATAACAGTAAGGATGTAACTCTTACAGGCGATAAGCTTGAAGGGAATATGTCTTTGAAAATTATTAAAGCCATTGGCAACGCAAAATTAACGAAGAAGTAATTGAGGGGAAATATGATGAATAAGAAAAAACAGATTGGTATGGCTATTTTGGCTGTGCTCATGACAGCATCTGTTACAGCTTGGGCTGCAAATGATCCATTGACTATTAGCGCTGATACATTGTCTTATGATGGCAATACAGGTCGTGCTGATGCAACCGGTAATGTTGTTATTACTCAAACGGATAAAACTATGACTGGTGCCAATGGTTGGTACAACACAAAAACTCAAGAAGCAAGTCTTGAAGGTGGTGTATCTTTGATTGGTTCTGATATGGCTATGTCTGCCCAATCAGTTCACAGTTACAACAATAATAAATTTACTGCTAGTGGTGGTGTTCATTTGCAACGTGGTGATCGTCAAATTTTTGGTGACAGAGTGGAATATAGTACTGATTCCGAATATGGTCTCGTTAGTGGTAATGCTCGATTGATTGCTGAAGGTACAACATTGACAGGTAATCAAGTAGAAGGTTGGATGAAGGAGATTCGTGCAGTAGCACAAGGTAATGTAACTTTCAATAATCCTGAAAAAAATGTATCTGGTTCTGCAGATCGAGCTACATACACACAAACACCTAACCAAAATGATGGTGTTGTACTCTTATCTGGTTCTGCTCATGCCGTTCAAAATGGGAATGTGTTAAATGCGCCAGAGCTTAGAATTCGTCTAGCTGATGATTCTGCTGAAACATTAGGTGGCCGTAGTACACTCGTCATTGTTCCGAATAAATAAGGATAGCATATGTATATAGAAACCAAAAACTTAGTCAAAACCTTTAGTGGTCGCAATGTGGTAGATGGGGTGAGTCTACGCGTTGATAAGGGGCAAGTCGTAGGGCTCCTCGGTCCTAATGGGGCGGGGAAAACTACATCATTCTACATGATTGTAGGTATTGAACGACCTAGTTCTGGTATTATTACCGTTGATGGTAAGGATATTACTAATATTCCAATGTATAAACGAGCTGCTGAAGGTATTGGATACCTACCACAAGAAGCTTCAATTTTTCGCTCTATGACCGTTGAGGATAATATTCGTGCAATGTTACAAACAACATCAAAGAAATCTGATGAAATTGAAGCAATTGTGGAGTCGTTAATTGAAGAATTCCATATCGGTCATGTTCGTGATCGCATGGGGATGCAATTATCTGGTGGTGAACGACGCCGTGTAGAAATTGCTCGTTGTCTTGCCTTAGAGCCTAACTTCATCCTTTTAGACGAACCATTTGCTGGTGTCGATCCAATTGCGGTAGCCGACATTCAACAAATTATCTTACATGTAAAGAATCGAGGTATAGGTATCTTAATTACAGACCACAATGTGCGTGAAACTTTGGGCATTGTAGACAAAGCTTATATTTTGAGTAGTGGCAAAATCCTCCTAGAGGGTACTCCTGATGAAATCGCAAACGACCCAATCGCTCGCGAACATTATTTAGGGGATAACTTTAAATTATAGGAGGGACTATGAGATTATTAGATAAATATATTTTAAAAGCCTTTGTAGGCCCATTCCTATTTGGGGTGTTTGCTTTTACTAGTATTTTTATTGGTACAGGCACATTATTTAGAATTGCTCAATATATTACTGAATACGGGGCACCATTATTGCTTGTTATGAAAGCCTTTGTCTTGGCGTTACCAAGTATTGTTATCTTAACATTCCCTATGTCAGTACTATTGGCTTCTCTTATGACCTTTAGTCGCTTGAGTAGTACTAGTGAGATTGTAGTTATGCGGGCCGGTGGACTTAGTTTTTTGCGTCTAGCGATGCCGGTATATATCATTGCCCTCATCATTTCTATTGGAGCCGTAGCCTTTAATGAGTTTGTCGTGCCTCGTACAAATAATATGTATCAAACGATTGTGCGCGAGCAGATTATGAAAAATGCGTCTCCTCAAACACAAAATCATATTGTTTTAAAAACAATGAATGGTAATGATTTAGGTACATTGATGTATGCTAAGAGCTATAATGCTGAAACTAAACAGTTGTCTATGATTACAGTTCAACAGTTTGGAGAAGGTGGCAAACTTCAACAAGTTGAAAATGCTGACACTGCCATCTGGAATGGTCAATATTGGGTGATGCAAAATGGTATCATTTATGATATTTCCGCTGGTGATGGTGTAGAACGTACAATGAAGTTCAAGGAGCAGTCCTTGCCAATTAAGTCTGCACCAAAGGATATTCAACAAGATCAACGTAAACCAGAAGAATTAACAATTAAGGAATTACGTCATCAAATTAAAGCGTATAAGGCCGCTTATACAAATGCTAATAAGCTGGAAATGGAAATGTACCAACGTTTTACAATTCCACTTGCTAGCTTTGTATTTGCTCTTGTTGGTGCTCCATTAGGACTTCAAAAGCAACGTTCTAGCTCATCTATCGGCTTTGGTATTAGTATTTTAATCATCTTTATCTACTATGGTGTAATGACATTTGCCGGTGCTTTAGGTAAAGGTGGTGCATTACCGACTGTATTTGCTGCATTAATACCTGATACATTAGGTGTTATAGCAGGTTTATATTTAAATTGGCGAGTGTCGAAGTAATCAGGTAGAAAAGATAAACTAGAAATAGAGAATTTATTTTTATAATTGATTTGACTATTGTAATCTTATGAAAGGAGGGACTCGATGGTAGTAGGTGTTAAAATCTTAATAATTATTGCCCTTATGGGTGGTCTAATAGCCTACATGGGAGATAAGTTAGGCACCAAAGTTGGTAAGCGTCGCATGTCCCTCTTTGGATTACGACCTAAGCATACATCGATTATTGTTACTATTGTAACGGGTCTACTAGTTGCTGCTGCTACAGTAGGTGTTTTATCCTTTACCTCTCAAAGTGTCCGAACTGCATTGTTTGGTATGGACCAATTGAGAGCGGATATGAAACATCTTAATGAAGAGGTTGCTGCAAAGACACAAGAGCTCATTCGTGGTAAAGCCTTGCTTGAACAAAATAAGCAAGAGCTTGAGGAGCGAATGGCCGAGATAGAACAAATTCGTCGCGAAGTAGAAGCTACAAAAGCTGAATTAGCTAGTGCTCAAGCTGCTAAAGATGCTACTGAAGCAGAACTAGCATCGTTACAATCATCTTATGCAGAGGTATCTAAAAAGTTAGCTAATCTTGAGGCTACTCGAGCTAAGATGGAAGCCCATATAAAAGAGCTACAAAATACACAAGAACAATTGCAAAATGGCATTATTCATCTGCGGGAAGGGACAATATTGTTCCAAGTAGATCAATTATTAGCCCAAGCTGTTGTTCGTCCTGGATTGAGTGCTGAAGATAGCAATGCGACTATCAAGCATATTATTGATGATACTAATCAGTTGGTCTTGCGCCGTCTTGGTATAGAAGATCAAGGTCAAGCTGTAGTCTATGTTGATCGTCAAAATATTGAGGTAGCTACTCAAAAGTTAATCGACTCTAAGACACCAATGGTTGTTCAAGTTGTAGCGGCAGGAAATATTATTTCTGGTGAACCTGCAGTAGCGCTTATCCAGGTGTATCCACAACAGTTTATCTATAAGAATAATGAAGTTATTCACTCTACTGTTATGGATGGTGGTAGCAATGCTCAATCCTCTATGCTTCAATTCTTGAAACAAGTAAATGAAAAAGCAAAAGCCAAAGGTATTATTCCTGATTCCTTATCAGGGGATATTGGGACCATACCAGGCGATGATTTGTTTACTGCAATTAGGCGTGTTAGCACAATGCATGGTAAGGTTCATGTAGAGGCTTATGTAGATGGCGATACGTATTCTTCTGGTCCTGTACATCTTAAATTGCGTATTACTCAAATGCCTGTTTTAAATGATAGGGTAAAAATGAAAACGAATTAATATAAGTATGTTGGTTTCATACATTATAGTAGAGAAGGTCTTATGTAAATTTTTACATAAGACCTTCTTTTTATGTTAAAATATAACTACTGTATTTACAACGAGGATAGTTAAATGACTGAAAATACATATATTTTAGCAGTAGACCCAGGTAATGAAAAAACAGGTGTTGCTATTGTAACACCTGATGGATCTATGGTATGTCGCAACATTATTTCTACGAAGACCTTCAATGATGATATTGAACGTTTATTAACAGAATATTATGGAATCGTTCATATTGTATGTGGGAATGGTACGAATCATAAACATTTATATCCATCTCTTCAACAAATTGGACGTAATCATAAAATCACTACAAGCTTAATCGATGAATCTCATAGTACAGAAGAGGCGCGTAAATTATATTGGAAATATAATCCGCCTACAGGATGGCGCAAATTTCTTCCTACATCTATGCAGTTTCCACCTGAACCTGTAGATGATTTAACGGCTCTCGTAATTGGCTTACGCTATACAAAGCAGTTGGCTCAAAGTAAAGCCGAAGTAAAAGAAGAGACGATAAGCTCTAGTGAGTTAGAAGAAAAACGATTACATGCTATGGAGCAGTTATACGGAAAAGGAGAAGTACATGACAAGTGAGACTTCAACGCGTAACTGGTCAAACCTTATTATGCGTTGTGTAATGATGATTTTAGGGGCCTTTATCTATACAGTGGGCTTAGATTTATTTTTAGTACCCAATAGCATCATCGACGGTGGTGTAGTTGGTATTTCGTTGATGGCTGCGGAACTATCTGGTATATCCTTTAGTATTTTCGTAGTACTTATCAATTTACCATTCTTGTATTTAGGATATAGAGCAATCGGCAAAGGGTTTACCTTATCTACATTGTTTTCCATTGTCTGGATGGCTATATTCTCTAACTTTGCTCATGATTTTACACCTATTACGACAGATCCATTTTTAGGTTCTATTTTTGGTGGTATAATCTTAGGTATTGGTGTGGGCTTTATTATTCGTAATGGTGGCTCTTTAGATGGCTCTGAAATCGTAGCTATTATTTGGGATAAGAAGTCTACTTTCTCGGTAGGTGAAATCGTAATGGCTATGAACTTAATCATTCTTGGGGCGGCCGGCTTTGTTTATAGCTGGAATAGTGCAATGTATTCTTTAATTGCTTATTTCATTGCCTATAAGATGATCGATGTAACCATTACAGGTCTTGAAGAATCTAAAGGTGTTATGATTATTACTGATGCAGATAACTCTAAAGATATTGCAGATGCATTAAATGCTAATCTTAACCGAGGTGTTACAATTATGTATGGTGAAGGTGGTTATTTAAAACAACCGAAGCATATATTATACTCTGTAGTAACACGTCTTGAGATTACAAGATTAAAGGATACCGTTTATGAAGTCGATCCAGCTGCGTTTATTACCATTCAAGATGTGCATGATGTCTTTGGTGGGAGATTTACAAAAGGTGGTCATTAAGGGGATAATATGAGTAATAAATTAGGTAATACAATAATAAAAGAAATTCTAGATTGGATTTATGCCATCGTGTTAGCGTTGATTATTGCTATGGTAATTCATATCTTCTTGATTCAACCAACACGTGTATCTGGTGAATCTATGGATGATACATTGCACAATGGTCAATATTTAATCGTTACAAAATGGCACCATATCATGAATGAAATGCCAGATTATGGTCAAATTGTTATCATCGATAGCCGTGTCAATCGTGCTCGTACTTGGGTAGATGATGTGAAAGAGCCATTGATGAATTATGCATCTGTTTTTAATAAAGCTGCTCAAACTAATGATGTATGGGTAAAACGCGTTATTGGTCGCCCTGGTGATGTATTAGAGTTTAAAGATGGTCACGTATGGCGTAATGGGGAACAATTACAAGAGCCATATACTAAAGATCCTAAAATGAACTTTACTCGTTCTACGCCTGTAATCGTTCCAGATGGTCATGTTTTTGTGATGGGAGATAATCGAAATCACTCTAGCGATAGTCGTTTTATCGGTCCTGTACCTGTAGATCATATTTTAGGATTTGTATCCTACGCAATTTAATAATGGTAAAAGCCTATCTATTGATGTAATTGATATGTACCCCCTTTACTGGACAACAGCAAAGGAGGTATATATCAAATGACATTGTAGATAGGCTTTTTTGTTAAAATTACGATGGTCTTACAACCTTGTAAAAGGTTTCTAGTAGTATGCATTAGTATATAGTGTTATATAAAGAAGATTAATGATTTAAAAGAAGAAAATATATTAAATGAAAGCATTGAACCGTACATTTATAAATGAAAATGTTTAATTCTATTAAGATAGATTAGAAGTATTAATTAATGATTAGTGTTGATTGGATGAAAAAAGCAGAAAAAATAAGTCTGAGAAATGAAATTGTGTAAAATTTAATTTTAAGAAATGCAGTAAAAATCTATGTTTAGGAGATTATTTTTATTCATGAATAAAATTTCATCAAATTTAGTTGCATAAAATACTTTACAAACTTTTTGGGTGGTGGTATATTCACATCACAGAAGGACGACACTACAAAGTGGTTGATCTAAGATAGATAATTAGTTGAGGAAACGTGGACACTCCTAATAGATTTTTCATAGTGATACTACATATGTAGTGAATATCTTCTGCGAATATATATTCTTATATGAAAAGAAAGAAGGAATTCATTATGAAAAAACAATTTGCTACAATTTTAGCAGCAACAGCTGTATTAGGTGTAACAACAGCATTCGCTGCAAACCCATTCTCCGATGTAACTCCAGATAGCTGGGCATACCAAGCAGTATCCCAATTAGCACAATCCGGTATCGTTAATGGTTACCCAGATGGTACTTTTAAAGGCCAAAACAACATCACTCGTTACGAAATGGCACAAATGGTAGCTAAAGCAATGGCTAATCAAGACCGCGCTAATGCAGAACAACAAGCAATGATCAATCGCTTAGCTGATGAGTTCTCTAACGAGTTGAACAACTTAGGTGTTCGCGTATCTCGCTTGGAAAACCGCGTTGGTAATGTAAAAGTAACTGGTGATGCTCGTATCCGTTACCAAGGCTCTGAAGATAAAGGCGTTTATAAAGCTAATAGCAAATCCTTAACAGATGGCCGTGCACGTGTTCAGTTCAACGCTAAAGTGAATGACAAAACTGAAGCAGTTGTTCGTGTAAAAGGTAATTACGAATTCGGTGATTCTACCAAAGGTGCTGATGCAAAAATCGATCGTGCTTATGTAGATCACAAATTTGGTAATCATGTATCCGCAAAAGGTGGTCGTTTCCAACAAACAATTGGTAGCGGTTTAATGTACGATGATACATTTGACGGTGCTCAATTGAATGTAGGCAATGATAAAGTTCAAGTACAAGGTGCTTACGGTTACATGGTAGACGGCGCTGCTGCAGGCAACTCCAAATCTGATAACCCTTCTGTAGCTTATGTAGGCCTTAAAGGTAAAGTTGGTCAAGAATCTACAGTTGGTGGCTTCTACTCCAAATTATCAAGCGGCAACTTGAATCACAACGGTTCTACAGTAGCTTCTGATAGCCAAAATGTATACGGCTTCAATGCGGACTTCCGTAAAGATAAAGTATGGGTTGGTGGTGAATGGTTGAAAGCATCCAACGTAAATGACTCCCAAGCTTGGACAGCCGGTGTTGGTTATGGCAACTACGACATCGCTAAAAAAGGTACATGGGATGTAAAAGGTCAATACTTCAACCAAAAAGCTAACGCTCCAATCGTAAGCTCCACTTGGGATCAAGCATATGACTTAACAAATACATCTAATGGTTACAAAGGTTACATGGCTAGCGTAGACTACGCAGTACAAGATAACGTAGGCTTATCTGCTGGTTATGGTTTCAACTCTAAAGACCAAAGCGGTAAAGATCTTTCCGATTTCTACCGTGCAGAATTAAACTACAAATTCTAATTCCCTCACAAACAAAAAGAGACTTCTTCGGAAGTCTTTTTTTGTGTATAAAAAATCTATTTATTATCTTTTGTATATAATAGTATATATATAGTAAAATAAATACATATATAAGTAGAGTTAGATTATCGAATAAATTAGTAGTTCACAGTATTGTTGGCACAATATATTGTATGAGGTATTTATGAACCGTTTTGCATAAAACCTTTAATGAGTTATTAATGATATATTAATTGATTAGTATTACTTAATAATAACAGTGATAAATAATCTCATTTAGACTAAAAACAGATAAATTTAATAAATTTATTGAAAAAAATTATGCCTCATAAAACTAGATATTATCTAAATTTGAAGGCGTTTTAAATTATAAAATTTTTATAATGAGAATGAAATTGAGAAAAAAGGGTTTACACGAAAATTTGGTTATGCTAATATCACCGTACAAGAGATAACAAACACATGAAACGAAGAACTTCGATGTAGAATATGGCGAGGAAACGTGGACACTCCCAAAAATTCTTAATCTGAAGAACGGAGTAGAATGTGAATGTTATAACTTGTAACATTTTATATTTCTATTTTTTTTCAGAAAGAAGGAATTCAACTATGAAAAAACAATTCGCAGCAATCTTCGCAGCAACAGCAGTTTTGGGTGTAACTACTGCATTCGCAGCTAACCCATTCTCCGACGTAACTCCAGATTCTTGGGCATACCAAGCAGTTTCCCAATTGGCTAACGCTGGTATCGTTAACGGTTACCCAGATGGCACTTTCAAAGGCCAAAACAACATCACTCGTTACGAAATGGCTCAAATGGTAGCTAAAGCTATGGCTAACCAAGACCGCGCTAACGCTGAACAACAAGCTATGATCAACCGTTTGGCTGATGAATTCTCCAACGAATTGAACAACTTGGGCGTTCGTGTAGCTCGCTTGGAAGACCGCGTTGGTAACGTAAAAGTTACTGGTGATGCTCGTCTTCGTTACCGTGATGCTGAACATGCTAAATCCAAATTCGACGCTCGTGCACGTTTGCAATTCAACGCAAAAGTTAACGATCGTACAGATGCAGTAGTTCGTGTAGCTTCTGATAACTTCGAATTAGGTGATTCCCGTACTGGTGGTAAAGTAGGCGTATCCGTTGACCGCGCTTATGTTAACCATAAATTCGGCGAACGCGTATCCTTGAAAGCTGGTCGTTTCGGCCAAGTAGCTGGTGGCGGTCTTGCATTCGATGGCACATTCGACGGTGTTCAATTCAACGCTGGTAACGACAAAGTTAACGCTCAAGTAGCTTACGGTTACTTGGTATCCGGCGAAGCAGCTGGCTTAACTAAAGATCAAAACGTAACTAACGTACTTGTTAACCTTAACGGTAAAGTAGGTAAACACACTATGGTTGGTGGTTTCTACGATCGCGTAAACCAAGACTCTGGTGTTAAAAACATCTACGGCTTCAACGCTGACGCTAACTTCGACAAAGTTTGGGTAGGTGGTGAATGGTTGAAAGCTTCCAACCTTGACAAATCTCAAGCTTGGACTGCAGGCGTTGGTTATGGCAACTACAACATGAAAAAACAAGGTACTTGGGATGTAAAAGCTCAATACTTCAACCAAAAAGCTAATGCTCCAATCGTAGATACTACTTGGAACCACATCTACACTACAGATGCTAAAGGTTGGATGGCAACTGTTGACTACGCATTACAAAACAACGTAGGCTTGTCCGCATACTACGGCTTCGACTGGAAAGATCAAGCTGGCAACGACAAAGCTGACTTCTACCGTGCAGACCTTAACTACAAATTCTAATTTGATAGTTATCAATACAAAAGAGACTCCTTCGGGAGTCTCTTTTTTGTGCGTAAAATATATAGATCTATGTGAAATTGATATATAAGACTTTTTATTGTGTCATTTAAGTTTAACGTTTTAATATTCATGATGTACGTAAAATAATTTTGGGTTTATTTATTAGTAAGGTTAAATAATAGATAAATATCAAGTTTATTGACGTGAAACTAGGTTATTTCTATGTATATAAGTGCTATAAATGGTATAATAAAGAGTATTAGATTTTCCTATAAAGGAGGCAAATATGAACCCTTCTTTTTCTCATATTAAAATGGTGGCTATCGATTGTGATGAAACCTTGGTACGCAGCAATAATACTGTATCTGACTATACTGTAGACGTATTACAAAGGCTGTATAAAAAGGGGATTGCCATCACTATAGCTACGGGGCGCATGTACCAGACGGCTAAGCCTATTGGCTTGGCTTTACAGCTTGGTAATGTACCGATGATTTTGTTTTCAGGTGGCCTTATTCAAGAGTTAGAGACGGGGCATAAGCTTTTTGAGCAGACTGTTTCTATTCAGGCTGTACGTCGTATTTTTGATTTAGCTAAACAATACAATTGGCATATTCAATCCTATGTGGATGATCACTTATTATGCCACCATAAAACATGGCAGTCCGATCTCTATGAAACCCAAACAGGTGCTAAAGCGGAGTTTTTAGGGGATGAATTATATAACTTAATATCCGAACCTAATAAATTAATTGCTATCGATACTGTAGATGGTATTGATAGAATTATTGATACCTTAACGCCTTTGTTGGGGGATGTAGTTACATTAGTTCGCAGTCAACGTGACTTTTTAGAAATCATTGCTCCGAATGTATCTAAAGGGCGTGCTTTGGCACAGTTAGCTTTTGATAATCACATCGATTTAGAGAATATTATATCCTTTGGCAATGCAGAGAATGATATTTCAATGCTCAGTGAAACCGGTTATTCAGTAGCTGTTGAAAATGCTACAGTTCATGTGAAATCTGTAGCTCATGCAATTTGCGGTCACCATAATGAAGATGGTGTGGCCCGCTGGATTGAAGAGAATCTTTTATAATGGAGTAAAACTATGGAAGCCTTTCGTTTATTAATCGTTACTGGCATGTCTGGTGCTGGTAAAACTCAAGTATTACAGGCCTTAGAGGATATGGGGTATTTATGTATCGACAATATTCCACCTGTGCTGATTCCAAAATTGAGTGAAATTTGCCGTCAAGGTGGGGAGCGTACAAATCGGGTAGCTTTAGTTGTAGATATTCGTGGTGGTGAGTTCTTTGAAGCACTCTCTTCATCTCTTGATAGATTAAAGGATATGAAGGTAGATTTTGAAATCGTATTCATGGATGCTACTGATGAAACATTAATTCGTCGCTATAAAGAAAGTCGTCGGAGCCATCCATTGGCTCCAGATGGGTTGATTACGACTGGTCTCAAAAAAGAGCGTCAAATTCTTAATTCTGTACGCCATAAAGCAGACTTTATCATTGATACTACAAATATGAAAACAGCTAGTCTTAAAGAGTATTTAAAAACTCGCTTTACTCAAGTGGATGAAGGTCATGGCATGGCTATTACGGTAGTTAGCTTTGGTTTTAAATATGGTATTCCTCTCGATGCGGATATGGTGTGGGATGTACGCTTCTTACCAAATCCGTTTTATATTCCTGAATTCCGACATAAAACAGGTCGCGTGAAGGCCGTTAATGAATATATTCATTCCTTTGAAGTAACAGATGAGTTTAAAAAACGCTTCTTTGATACGGTAGATTTTCTTGTGCCAAATTATGAACAAGAAGGCAAATCTCAATTTATCGTAGCTGTAGGCTGTACTGGTGGTATGCATCGATCTGTTGCTATGGCAGAATCATTATACTCTCACTTGCTTGAAAAGGGCTACCGCGTATCCGTTGAACATCGAGATATGATGAAAAATAATGTAGAAGAAGATTTTAATCCTCATGAAATTAAAACACTTGGTAACTAGATAGGGGTTTTTATGTTGCGAAAAGGATGGTTCCGGTGGCTAAGTCCGGGCCTAAATATAAAACGTTGGCTTGCTCTGTTTAGTGTTGGTGTAGGTCTATTAATTATTGGTATTTCATTGATGTTCAACTATCAATGGTTAGCCGTGCTTGAAGATATTGTACTAGCCTTTTCTTATGATTTAACGGGCTTTTATAATTATAATGTTCTCATTGCTGTAGGATTTGTACTATTATCCATCGGTGCTATACTGATGCTCATCGGTACGAGTAAGGTTATTAAAACGATTATTCGTGCTGTATTACCAAATCCGGATAGTAAGGTGTCGGATATTATTTTCCAAAATATTCGCCTTGATAAAGGTCCTAAGATCGTTGTTATCGGCGGTGGTACAGGGCTATCAAATTTATTACGTGGCTTGAAGTCTCATACGTCAAATTTGTCAGCTATTGTAACTGTAGCTGATGATGGCGGTTCTTCTGGTCGCTTGCGTGAAGATTTTAAAATGATTGCTCCTGGCGATTTGAGAAACTGCTTGATTGCATTAGCTGAACAAGAAGGGGTTATGGAAAACCTGTTCCGTTATCGCTTTGAAGGGGAAAATGAGCTATCTGGCCATAGTTTTGGCAATTTATTTATCACAGCACTCGCTCAAGTATATGATGGCGATGTGGAGGAAGCGCTTGAAGCGGCTAGTAAATTGTTGCGTGTACGAGGTCGTGTAATTCCGTCGTCTACTGAGTTCATTAAGTTAGTAGCGGAGATGACTGATGGTACTATCGTAGAAGGTGAAAGCAATATTCCGAATTCTGGAAAGCGCATTCAACGTATTTACAGCAATCCCGCACAACCAAAGCCGGAAGGTGCTGCTTTGCGCGCCATCGATGAAGCAGATGTAATCATCTTTGGTCCTGGTAGTTTATATACTAGTATTATTCCAAATCTGTTGACCGATAAGATTGCCTCTCATGTAAGAGCAAGTAAGGCCAATAAAATCTATATTGCTAATGTTATGACGCAGCCAGGTGAAACCACGGGTTATACATTAAATGACCATGTAGAGGCTTTAATTGCTCATGGTGGGGAAGGTATTGTAGATACCGTCTTAGCTAATGACGGTCCATTGCCAATTCAAATGGTTGAGCAATATAGTGCGGTAGGCTCTGAACCTGTAGCATTAGATACGAAAAAATTACAAGCTAAAGGTATTCGTACAATTCGTGCTACCTTGATTAGTTCTAAAAAGCCAGCAGTTCATGATCCAGAACGGTTAGGCAAAGTTATTATGGATATCGTTCGTGCTATGCAATCTAACACAGAACCACATATCCTAGAATATTATCTCCAACGAGACGATCATTAATAAGAAAGGATACCCATGTCATTTGCAGAAGATGTAAAAAATGAATTATGCCAATATGAATCCTCTAGTGATGCAGATGTGGCCATGAAAATTGAAGCGTCCTGCTTATTGCGCATGGGTGGATCCATCATTTTAGGTATGAACGGTGCCGTAGGAATTCGATTGGCTACGGCTAATAATGCGGTAGCTCGTCGTTTGCTAGGCATTTTAAAGAAACAATACGAATTACCTACTAATGTATTAGTACGACAAGGCTTAAACTTACGTAAGAAAAATATGTATACCTTATCTGTAGAGCCATCTATGGAGGGGCGTCAAGCTTTAGAAGACCTTGCACTATGGCCTGTAACTGAACAGATTCCACGCAGTTGGCTCAAGTCTATGGAGTCTCGACGTGCTTTTTTACGGGGTGCATTCCTAGGGGGAGGATCCGTTAATAAACCGCAAAGTGATTATCACCTGGAGTTTATGACGGGCAATGAAAGTTTTGCACGAGAGATTATCCATGTGTTACGACTCTTTCACATACATGCTGGATTGACGGAGCGCAAGGAGGAGTATGTAGTATACCTTAAAGAAGGCGATGCAGTGACGAACTGCTTACAAATCATGGGTGCTCAATCTGCTCTCATGGAATTTGAAAACGTACGGATTATGAAGACTGTACGAAATCAGATCAATAGACAAGTAAACTGTGAAACTGCAAATTTACAAAAGGTTGTAGATGCAGCGGTACGTCAGGTAAAAGCTATCCGTATTATTGATAGAGAAATCGGTATTGAAGAATTACCTGAAAAATTGCGAGTCGTTGCAAGACTTCGGTGGGAAAATCCCGAAGCGAGTTTAAAAGAGCTAGAAGAGTTAATGGATGGTGAACTGTCTAAATCGGGCATTGGCCATCGTCTTAAAAAGATTGAAGCATTAGCACTTACATATGACCCGATGGGGCTTGAAGAAATATAGAGGTAATAATATATGTTTTCTTATAAATCAAGATATTGTGTAGCTGCGGCTATGGCCGCCATGGCTGCTCTTACAGGCCATGTAGAGGCTCGTGATATAGATTTACAATCAATTGGATATTTTCAGTTCTCTCCGTTACCACCCACATTGGTAGCTCAAACGGATACATTACTACTATCAGATAGCCCTGAATACGTAGGGCCTGTAGGAGGTACGCTTAGTGCAGGCACAATTAATGGCAATGGCCGTATCTATTTTTATCATGTAAATGAAATGGATCAGCCTCATAAAATTGCTATTGTCCTCGAAAATCAAACGGCATATCCTAATACAGTCCATGTAATGCGACAGTTAAAGTCTGTAGCTACACCTGACTATTTTGCGGCTGGTCGTGATTTGTCGCGTAAAGATTTAGAACAGCCTCTTAATGAAAGCCCTAATGCTAGACCATTATATTCACTAAGTATTCCGCCTCAAGGTCGTAAACTGATTTTTAGCGATTTAGAGCAAACGCCTGTATATCAAGACGCATTATTTACAGGGATTGTAGATATTAAAACGGAAGCGCCTGTATTTGCTCGCGTTATGATGCTACCTATGGGTATTGACGCTGTAGATGCATCTCATTGGGCGAAAAATTTGCCTATTGATGAAATTCAGTTGCGTGGTACCTATACTGGGTCTAAGCGTAATATGGAGGTTACTACACCATTTGATACGGCATTAGGTGGTGCTTTTGTAGAAATCGGTAATGACCGTGAAGATATGTTTATCAACGGTGTAGACGAAATACAAAATAAAGCATTTGTTCGCGATCGTGGTAACTATGGTGTATCTTATACACTAAAAATTCCTACAAAGGGTAATGAACCATTTAGATTGTATTTTAACCCTCTTGGTGGTCCCTATTCTGGTTCCTTTACGGTGAAAGCATTACACCAACAAGGTGCTCGTCGCGGTCAAACAGATACACGAACCTATCATATTGGCGGTGCTGATGGTATCTCTGCACTTGGGGATGGAACTATTTTAGATAGTCGCATCATGGGTAACTATAACGCAGGTGATTTATTAACATTAAACTTTATGCCTGCAGGGGCATCTAACTTGCCGATACGGTTCTTGTTAATCCCTGAATCTCTTGCAAATCCACAAAAACATCAAACTATTGCTGTTAATGTTCCTAAGGATGTAAAAGATAGTTTAGGTCATCCAACTCAAGGGACTACGCAAATTCCGGTTGGACCTATAGGTGGTAAAGATAGCAATAAAGGTACTGTAGATACTACAAAATCCACTTTGACACCTAGTAAGCAGGCAGAGAATATCGCTCATGAAGAAACTAAAAAGTTAAGTGATAAAGCAGCTGCTGAAGCTAAGAAAGAAGCTCAACTTAAAAAATCAAAAGAAGCAGAGGAAACATTAGCTCGTAAAAAAGCAGAAGAAGCTAAATTAGCTGCTGAAAAAGCAGAAATGGCACGCAAGGCTGCAGAAGCCAAACATGCTGAAATTGAGCGTAAAATGGCAGAAAAAGCCGAAGCTGATCGCAAGGCAGCTGAATTAAAAGCGGCTCAAGAGGCGCAAGCGGCAAAAGAAAAAGCAGCTTTAGAGGCTAAGAAAGCCGAAGAAATGCGACAAGCAGAAGAGGCAAAACGCATAGAAGCAGCTAGAAAGGCTGAGCTTGAACGCCAAGCTGAGGAAGCTCGCAAGGCAGAAGAAGTGCGTAAAGCTGAGTTGGCCCGTATCGAAGCGGCACGCAAGGCGGAAGCAGAACGTGTAGAGGCAGCACGAAAAGCGGAAGCAGCTCGCATAGCAGCCGAAGAAAGACGTCTTGAAGAAGAGCGTAGAATTGAAGCCGCTCGTGTAGAGGCAGCTCGTAAAGCCGAGGAAGCACGTAAGGCAGCTGAGGCTAAGGCTCGATTTGAAGCACAACGAGCGGCAGAAAAGGCGGCCTTAGAAGCTAAGAGAGCCGAAGAAGAGCGTTTAGCAGCAGAAGCAAAAGCTCGTTTAGAAGCACAACGTAAAGCAGAACAAGAAGCATTAGAAGCTAGACGCTCCGAGGAAGCTCGTAAAGCTGCAGAAGCAAAACGTGCTGAAGAAGCGCGTAAAGCAGAAGAGGCGAGAATTGAAGCAGCCCGTAAAGCTGAACAAGCTCGCTTGGCTGAAGAGGCTCGTAAGGCAGAGCAAGAACGACTTGCGGCAGAACGAGCTGAAGCAGAACGTCAAGCCGTAGAGGCTCGCCGTATTGCTGAGGAACGATACCAAGCACATCTTGAAGCGGAGCGCAAGGCCGAAGCGGCTCGTCAACAAGCGTTGGCACAAGCTGAAATCGAACGTAAAGCTAAAGAGCGTGCTGAAGCGATTCAACGCGTTAAAGAACAACAAGAAAATGCTCGTCGTCGAGCAGAGCTTGCTCGACAACAAATTGAAGCGGAACGTAAAGCGGCTCAAGCTGCTAAGACTGGTCCATCCTTTAACGAGCTTGACGATATTCATGAAGATACACCGAATGTAACAATTCCAAATGCAGTATCTATCGATGAATTAACTAAGCCAAGACCGACGGCATCTCAAAATACGCGTCGTCGTGATCAACGACAACCGCAAGTGCCACAAGATCAGCAATATGTGCAAGTGAATCCGATGCCAACTGCGCCGGTAGCTCCATTGGCACCACAAAATGAACAGCAAAACGAAGAACAAAATCCTCCAAGAATTTATCCTTTAGGCTAATACTGTTAACTTTCATTGATAAAATTTTTAAGTTAAATTAGTCTATTGTGAGGGGTTAAAAGCTGTTTAAATATAGAGAGGACAAGCCATTTTATGTGCTTGTCCTCTTTTTAAAATCATTATGAATTTTGTGTTTTACATTGACTTTCACAGGTAGATTCAGTACAATAAAAAAAGAAAATGCGTATATGGTACGAGAGACCATTGCATAATACAATACCTTTTAATTTAGTCCAGAGAGGCTGAAAAAGGAATATAGTTGAAGCGCCCATAAGGGCTTCTTTGTGCAAACTATTTGACCTTTTGCCCTGGGCAAAAGGTCTTTTTTGTTACGTGAGTTAGGAGGAAATCATGGGACAAGTTAGCCTAAAAGGCAAACATTTATTAGGTTTGCAAAATGTGTCACCTGAAGAAATCAAATTGATTTTAGATGTGGCAAAGAAAATGAAGAACATCGTACTTTCTGATGACAAGAAGGTTCCACTTTTAAAGGGGAAATCTATTATTAACCTCTTTATGGAGCCAAGTACTCGTACCCGTAGTTCCTTTGAGTTAGCCGGCAAATATTTAGGGGCTGACGTTATCAATCTTTCTCCAAGTGGATCTTCCATGGGTAAAGGTGAAAGCTTCCGCGATACATTGTTAACAATGTCCTACATGGGCACAGATGCTATCGTAATGCGCCACAGCGCAGAAGGTGCACCTTTATATGCTACTAAAGCAGTTGATCCTATCATCATCAACGCAGGTGATGGCGCTCATGAGCATCCAACTCAAGCTTTGCTAGATATGTACTCTATTTTAGAGAAAAAAGAATCTCTTGAAGGCTTAAAAGTAGTAATTATCGGGGATATCATGCACAGTCGTGTAGCAAGATCTAACATCTACGGCCTTACTAAAATGGGTGCTGATGTACATCTAGCTGGTCCTCGTACAATGGTATATCCAGAACTTGAAAAACTAGGTGTTACTGTACACCATGATATTCGTGAAGCAGTTGCTAATGCAGATGTAGTAAACGTACTTCGCATTCAATTAGAACGTATTCACTCTGCACTATATCCTACAAATAGAGAATATGCACGAATCTTTGGCATCAATAACGAAGTATTGAAATTAGCTAAAGACGATGTAATGGTAATGCATCCAGGTCCGATGAACCGCGGTCTTGAAATTGCGCCAGATGTAGCATATTCTGATCAATCAGTAATTCAAGAACAAGTACGCAATGGCGTAGCTGTACGTATGGCTGTATTGTACTTAACTATTATCGGAGGTGACGGTAGTGAGCTTGCTTATTAAAAATGGTACGGTAGTAAATCCGGCGAAAAAACAAAACGAAGTAGCAGACGTTCTCGTAAAAGATGGTAAAATTGTAGCCATCGGTCAAAATTTAAGTGCAGACGGTGCTGAAGTATATGATGCAACAGGTCTTATCGTAGCACCTGGCCTTATCGATATTCATACACATTTACGTGAACCAGGCCAAGAAGCGAAAGAAGACTTCCACTCTGGTACACAAGCAGCAGCAGCAGGTGGTTTCACACGCGTTGTAACTATGGCTAATACTAATCCTGTAGTAGATAATGCGATGCTAGTAAGAGGTTTGCAAAGACAAGCAGAGCTTACTGGTGTAGTTAAAGTAGAATTCATCGGTGCTGTATCCAAAGGCCTTGAAGGTAAGGAACTTGCTGAAATGGGCGATATGGCGGAAGCTGGTGTAGTTGCATTCTCCGACGATGGTCACTATGTAGAAAATGCGGCTTTCATGCGTCGCGCTTTAGAATACTCCTCCATGTTCAATAAAATGGTTATCGACCATGCGGAAGATATTACATTGACTAAAAATGGTCATATGCACGAAGGCATTGTATCCTATGAGCTAGGTGTTTCTGGTCGTCCTGCTGTAGCTGAAGATTTGGCTGTAGCACGTGATATCTTATTGTCTGAAATGACAGGTGGTCATATCCATATCGCTCACGTAAGTAGTAAAAATACGGTAGATATGGTTCGTCGTGCGAAGGCTAAAGGCCTTAATGTAACTTGTGAAGTTACAAGCCAACATTTATCCTTCACTGACGAATATTTACGTGAATATAACCCAGCTTTCAAAATGGCTCCTCCAATTCGCTCCGAAGATCATCGTCAAGCTTTGTTAGAAGGTTTGAAAGATGGCACAATTGATGCCATTATCACAGACCATGCACCTCATGCATTTGAAGAAAAAGACCATGAGTTCTGCTGTGCACCAAATGGCTTCAGCGGTCTCGAAACATCTTTGGCAGCAGTTATTACAAATGCCTACGGTCCAGATAAACTTAGCATTGATCAAGTTGTGTACAATATGAGTACTCGTCCAGCTGAATTGATGCGTCTCGATGCAGGTGTTCTTGAAGTTGGCAAACCAGCGGATATTACAGTATTCTCTACAACTGAAGAATGGACTGTAGATCGGAATAAATTCTATACAAAAGGTAAGGTAAGCCCGTTCGATGGCATGACTGTTACAGGTAAAGCAAAACTTACAGTCGTTAATGGCGAAGTAGTCATGAAGGATGGCGTAGTCTTACGATAAAAGGCACGTTAGTACTACCTTGCTTAACAAGTCTCGATACAGCACGCGAAGTATTACGGGTTGTAGCAAATCGTAAAAATAATGCAAATTATACTGTAGAAGCGTTACAGGATTCTGAATTGGAGTAATAACCATGAGTGGCTATGTAGAACAGGGCGAAGTCGTTCGCAATGAGCAAATAGGCTCTGATGTGTGGGTAATGGATATCCACGCACCAAAACAAGCAGCAGAAGCAAAGGTAGGACAGTTTTGTAATGTTCGCGTAGCGGACTCTACGGCACCATTATTGCGCCGACCTATCAGCTATGCAGGCTTTGATGCACAAAAGGGGACGATTACCCTTTTGTATCGGGTCGTAGGTAAAGGGACTGAGATTATGACTCACCTTGTTCCAGGCGATACTCTAGATTGTTTAGGTCCTTTGGGTGAACCATTTATTACATCTAAGAATATGCTTCTCGTCGGTGGTGGCGTAGGTATTGCACCAATGTTATGCATATCTTCCCATTTGAAAGAAGGGGCGGAAGCACAAGTTATTCTCGGCTTTAGAAATGAAAGCGAAACCTTCTGGGCAGACTTATTTAACGATACGCCTGTTAAAGTACATATCACCACTGATGATGGTAGCGTAGGTACAAAAGGTTTTCCTACGGCTATCATGCCGGATCTGATTAATGCTAATGCTTTCACATCTGTTATGACTTGTGGTCCGACGCCGATGATGAAAGGCGTAGCTCAAGTGGCTAAAGACCTCAATGTACCATGCCAAGTTTCTCTTGAAGAGCGCATGGGTTGTGGTACAGGTGGTTGTTTAGGCTGTGGTTGTGATGGTGCAGAAGGTAAACGCTATAAAGTTTGTAAAGATGGTCCTGTATTCCCGGCTGAGGAGGTGTTCTTTTAATGAGTGAACGCGATTTAAATAACACCGTTACGCCAAATCTAAAGTTAGCTATCGATTATTGCGGTATTAAGATGAAAAATCCTATTATCGCTGCGTCTGGTACCTTTGGTAATGGCCCTGAATATGCAGGCTACCTTGATCTAAGCAATGAAGTAGGGGCTATCTCTGTAAAAGGTTTGACTCCAAAAGGTCGTCATGGTAACCGCGGTACTCGCATTGCAGAAACACCATCTGGTGTTTTGAATTGTATCGGCCTTGAAAATCCTGGGGCAGAATATTTTGTTACAGATATTTTGCCAGATTTAAAGAAATACGATGTACCATTACTTGCTAATATGTCTGCAGGCACCATTGAAGAATTTGCGTGGATGGCTGAGACTTTATCTGTAGATGGTATTGCAGGTTTAGAAGTCAACGTATCTTGTCCAAATGTAGAGTGTGAAGGTATGGCCTTTGGTGTAGACCCAAAGGTAGTTGAACAAGTAACTAAAGCAGTTCGCAAAGTTACCGATAAACCTGTTATTGTAAAACTTTCACCAAATGTAACAGATATTGTGGAAATTGCAAAGGCTGTAGAAGCCGGTGGTGGTGATGGGGTAAGTCTCATTAATACCATTCTCGGTATGGCCATAGATATTCACCGTCGACAACCTGTATTGGGTAATATTTATGGTGGTTTATCTGGTCCAGCTGTTAAACCGGTAGCACTTCGTATGGTGCACCAAGTTTATAAAGGGGTTAATATTCCTATTATGGGGCTTGGTGGAATTATGACTGGTACTGATGCTATCGAATTTATGATGGCTGGTGCTCAAGCCGTTCAAGTTGGAGTTGCTACGATGGTAGATCCAACAGCGATTTCACGTATTGCCCGTGAAATGAGTGAATATGTAGAACAATATAACTTAAACAGTATCTCTGATATTGTAGGTGCTGTACATCAAGCTTAATCTAATCATATCTATGGTAAACTTACACAACCATAAGTTTTACTGCACAACCATAAGCTTTACTGATATACAAGATATGATGCGAAAAGACCTAGTACATATTGTACTAGGTCTTTTCTTATGTATTCTACTGAAGGCTATATTTATAGCCGCTACAGTAGTATGCTTTGTTAACGTCATATTGTGGTAATCGTTTTGCTTATTCTTGATTAGACATAAGCTTTGTAGAAATCGATAAATTGCTGTGCTACAGGAGATAAAGCATGTCCTTTAAGAGTGATAAAGGCTTTTTTAAAGTCCCCTGAGAATTCTGGCAATTTGATGCGGACCATCTTACGATGGTTGATCAATTCTTTTGCATCCATTGGAACTAATGATACAGTGCGGCCAGAAGAAGCCCATTCAATAGCGGAGCTTTTAGTAGTAGTTATAGCCACTGCATTGAGTTGCTCCATGTCTGTTAAGCTAGATTGCATAATCATACGTACGGAACCACCAGAGAGGGATAGAGGACATTTTTTTATGTCTTCCCAAGTGATGGTATCATGTTCACGATCTGTCCAGAATACATCACGACGGAAGATAGCATATAAATGTTCTTCTTGGGTAAGAAGAATATCAAATTTATCAGTGTCTACCATCTGAATGTTAGCAATACCTAATTCAGCACTGCCGTTGATGAGTTGATTTACTACATTTGTCATGAGACCTTCGTAAATCTCAAAGTGAACAGACGGATATTTCATAGAAAAGGCTGGTAAATATTGCTGTACAATCGGGGTTGAACGAGAAGCAGAGGTTGCAATACGCAAGGTACCTTCAATGCGAGAGTTCAATTGTTGTACAGCATTATAGGTAGATTCTTCAATAGAGCAAAGCTGTTGTGCCTTTTCATAGAAGATTTTACCAGCATCTGTTAATTGTAAGTTGGATCCTCGTTGCCCGCGTTTGATATTGATTAACTGGGCTCCAAATTCAGCCTCTAAATATTTCAACTGCTTGCTTAACGCTGGTTGTGTAATATGAAGAATCTCTGCGGCCTGCGTCATATTGCCCGTTTGAACGAGGGTAATAAAATTGTGGTAGTAAGATGTATCCATGGAATCTCCCTATTATACACAAAATAAGATAAATAAAAATTATAACGAACTAAGTAACCGTCATTTCACATTTTATAAAATGGTATATATACTATACTCAACAAGGAAATAGTGAGTTAATTATATATGAAGTAAACTTTCTATCCTTATCACAATTTTTGATATAATAACGGCAATTAAGAAAGTGGGTACTACTATGGGCGTGGTAAAAAGAACATTAAGCAAAGCAATTCGTAACTGGGAAGCACGTAGATTAATGACTGCACATAATACTGGTTTAAGTCGTAAAAAACAACTTGAACGCGTGTGGCCTCATCCGTTGACTAATGAAAAACGTCGTGAACTTAGTCAAGGCGTAACAGGTTTAGTTAACCACGGCAACTAATTGCCTAGTGTCTATTGGTTAGATGATTCATCTAGCGGTAGTACCACTTCAATAGAATCTAATATTGTACAATCTGCAGCTCCATGACTCATGTCTTGGAGCTCTTTTTGTATGCCTTCCACATCAGTAGGGGGGACTAAGATTGTTACCGTTACATGTTCACCAAAATTTGCTTCATAATGTAGTTTTTTGTCTTGTACAAATCTTTCTACTGCGCCATATAGTGAGTAGTCGATGGTCGCTTGTAGTTGAGTTCGTGTTGTGTGTAGTTCTTTAGGGGCAAGACGTAATGTTTCCGCAACGGAGTGTGAATATGCACGAATCAAGCCACCAGCACCTAGTTTGATACCACCAAAATAGCGAGTTACAACAACTGCCACATTGGTAACTCCAGTTTTCTTGAGCACTTCTAACATTGGCTTGCCAGCTGTACCAGATGGCTCGCCATTATCGGAAGATCGTTGTTGTTCTTGCTTAGGACCTAATGCATAGGCTGTACAGTTATGAGTGGCATCCCAAAACTCTTTGTTGATGCGGCCAATGAAGGCTTGCGCCTCTTCTTCAGTTGTACAAGGGTATATAGTTGTGATAAATCGTGATTTATCAACAATATATTCATGGCGGAATTCCTTCGCTACCGAAGTAAATTCTACTGTAGGACTCATTGATTCAGGCATATTTTCACCTCCTTTAGAATCAAAGTTTATGTTTATTCATCATCACTTTATTATAATCTATTTATGAATGTTGTGTATAGGTAGGGACATATTAATTCCCCTGTAAAAAAGGAATAATCCTCTAAATTTAGTAGGATATTGACGTATTGAGAATTTATGTTACTATTAAATAGAGATGTATGAATGTGTACTCATGTAAATGTGTTCATATGTTAAATGTTAGAACTTAATAAAAATCTCTACTATTAATACAAGCTATGTACACTATAAGTTTATGGTCATATGTCTTGTATTTCTATAAGTGTACATATCTTTACATATACGGTTAGAAGGAAGTGATACTATGAGTAAGAAGAAACAAGAGTTTGATATAACAGGTATGCATTGTGCCGCCTGTGTAAAGCGTGTTGAAAATGTTGTTTCTAAAGTCGATGGTGTAGAGTCTGTAAAGGTAAATCTTTTGACTCGAAAGGGTAGCGTTGAATATAAAGAGGGCTCTAGCGTAGAACCACAACAGATTATAGAGGCTATTACAAATATCGGCTTTGGTGCTGAAGAGGCGGATGAAACAAAGCAGGAAATAGAAAAGGTTAATTTAAAGCCTCATATTATCCGATTAATAGTTGCAGCTTGTATGGCTGTGCCTATGATGGTGAATATGACCCTCCATCGATTTGGTATTGAAGCATTGCCTGTATGGGTTGAGTTTATTCTAGCTACTATCGCTCAGTTTGGACCTGGTCTCATGTTTTATAAGAGTGCGTGGAGTGCCGTGAAAAATGGTGCCCTTACAATGGATGTACTCGTAGTAATGGGTACGACAGTAGCGTATCTATTCAGTATTTATAATTGGCAGTTCCATCCTGAGCTAGGGCCTCATGGCATTTACTTTGAAACCTCTGCGTGGCTCATTACCTTTATCCTTCTTGGTAAACTCTTAGAAGAGATTGCAAAAGGGCGTACCTCTGAAGCACTTCAAAAATTGATTGCTTTACAACCTGCAACGGCTCATGTGTTGCGTGACGGTGAGTTTGTAGATATTCCTACTTCTAAAGTAGTAGCCGGCGATATTTTACAAGTTCGAGCAGGCGAAAAAATCCCAGTGGATGGTACAATTACTGACGGCTATTCCACAGTAGATGAGGCTATGCTTACTGGTGAAAGCTTGCCTGTAGAAAAACAAGTAGGCTCTGAGGTAATTGGAGCGACCATTAACTTGAGTGGTGCTTTCACGATGGAAGCGAAGCGTATTGGTTCCGATACAATGCTGTCCCAAATCATTAAGGTTGTAGAAGAGGCACAAACCTCTAAAGCGAGCATTCAACGTATTGCTGATATCGTAGCACAATACTTCGTTCCTATCGTTATTGGCCTTGCTATTCTAACAGGTCTCGTTTGGTACTTTGTAATGGGCGATTCTCTCAATGTGGCGCTCATTAATGCCACAGCAGTCCTCGTTATTGCGTGTCCATGTGCCCTTGGTCTTGCAACGCCAACATCTATCATGGTTGGCTCTGGTCTAGGTGCAGAACATGGTGTTCTCATCAAGAGTGCAGAATATCTTGAAAAAGCTGGAAAACTTGATGCTATCGTTATGGATAAAACTGGTACCCTCACACAAGGTGTGCTAGATGTGACGGCTTTCAAAAACTATAATGGTGATGAAAGCACAAATATGTCTATTATGATGGCTCTTGAAAGTGGTACATCACATCCGATTGCTAAGGCTATGGTCTACTATGGTGAAGATCGTGGTTATAAAGGTAAAGCTGTAGAACTTGAAAGCTTTGGTGATGTGCCTGGTAAAGGTTTACAAGGTGCTTATCAAGGCGTATCTGTACAGCTTGGTCATAGCCGTTGGATGACTGAATTAGGTTACGATTTAAGTGCGGTTCAAGACGATATTCTTCGTTTTGAAGAACAAGGTGCTTCCGTTTCTGTGTTAGCTGTAGATGGTATAATCAGTGCTTTGTGGGCTGTAGAGGATGAATTGCGTCCAGAAACTATTGAGGTTGTAAAAGAATTACAGTCTCAAGGTATTGATGTGTGGATGCTTACCGGTGATAATCGACGTACGGCTCAATATATTGCTAAACAAGCAGGTATTACTCACGTTATTGCAGAAGTCTTGCCTCAAGATAAAGCTAGCAAGGTAAAAGAATTACAAGATAAAGGTCTTGTAGTAGGTATGGTAGGCGATGGTATCAATGATGCACCTGCCCTTGTAACTGCAGATATTGGCTTTGCCATCGGCAGTGGTACAGATATTGCTGTAGAGGCGGCGGATATCGTTCTTGTAAGAAATGATTTACACACCCTAGTGCAAGCAGTACGCCTCAGTCGTAAGACCATGACCAACATAAAACAAAATCTGTTCTGGGCGTTGATCTTTAACTGTATTGGTATTCCACTTGCAGCCATCGGTGCATTAAATCCAATGATTGCGGGTACAGCGATGGCATTCAGTTCCGTTACAGTTGTGGGTAACTCCCTTCGCTTGAAACGAGCTAAACTCTAATTATATATGAGATAAAATATAGAACAGCACCTATAGAATGGTATAGGTGCTGTTTTGTAGTTCTTCATTTTTATTGCTAATATATTAATTCCTATAAATTCGGTATTTTTATAGTACTTATCATCTGATATACTGGGTATAGTTCTTAAGAAAAGGGAAGGAGTTTATTATGAAATTAAAGACTCGCGATATTGTATATATTGGTTTTATTGCTGCCTTATGTGCAGTAGCAACAACGATTCGCATTGAAATACCAGGTGGGGCCATGGTTCATTTAGGTTCCGCTGCTCTCTTTACGACATCAATTCTATTCGGTGGTTTATATGGTGGTTTAGGTGCGGCTATTGGTTCCGCATTATTTGATCTTTTTGGTGGACATACGCAATACATTGTATTCTCTTTCTTTATTAAAGGTATTGCAGGTCTCATCGTAGGTGGCATGACAGCAGGCTACTTGCCTCCATCTATCAATAAACCGACAGCATCTTTTGGTCGTATTTTAGTAGCTCTCATCATCGGTGCTATTTGGACTGCCTTTGGTTACTTCATTGCTTGGTGGTTTGTTCTTAACAGCGCGGCTGTAGCAGCTAGCAAAATCCAATACTCCTTGATTACCAGTGCGGCTGGTATCATTGTAGCTATTGTGTTAACACCAAAACTACAAAAGGTAGTACGTAGATTATTTACAAAAAACTAATGGCTATTATGTGGTAGCCTAATCATAAAAAGCCTTTAGACTCTATATTATTTTAGCGTCTAAAGGCTTTTTTGTTAAATTATTGTTTTATAATTAGCGTTTATATTGACTGTTAAACGATTAAAAATTACATAGGTCGTTTAAGTTTTCTGCCATTGTAGGATGTGTGAAGATTTGATTTTTGAAGTATGTATATGGAATGTTGTTATCCATAGCCATTTTAATGAGGTTAATCAACTCTTCAGCACCTTGAGAATAAAGTGTAGCGCCAAGGATTAAATCGTTATCTGCATTTACTACAATTTTAAAAGCGCCTTTTAAATAGTCGTTTACATGAGCTCTTGGCATGGTAGCTACGAGCATTTCTTTAGATTTAACGGTATAGCCTTTGTTGATAGCATCTTCTTCTGTAAGACCTACACGAGCGAGTGGAGGTGTTAAGAATGTTGTGTAAGGAATATTTTTGCGATCTTTTAATGTGTATTGGCCATTACCTGTAAGTGCACCAAATACAATGCGGAAGTCATCGAGAGAAATATACGTAAATTGAGGACCACCGTTTACATCGCCTACTGCATATACGCCAGGAACGGAGCTTTCACATGTATCATTCACTACGATAGCGCAATGTTCGTTAGTAGTAATATCCGTATTTTCTAAACCGATGTTAGCTGTATTTGGTTTGCGACCTGTAGCATATAAAACGGCATCAAACGTATAGTTTTGACCATTTGCAGTAATAACAGGTTTGTTGCCATCATTAGATACAGAGTTTAATGTTACATCGTTGAGAATAGTAATACCTTGCTCAGTCAAGTACTCATTAGCTAATTCTTGTACGATCGGTTCCTCCCGTTTTAAGATACCAGATTCAATATTAAATACTGTTACCTTTGTACCTAATTTAGCATATAGGCTAGCAAATTCAAGGCCGATAGGACCAGCACCGATAACGCCTAGTGTACTTGGTTGCGGGGATAATTGTTGGATTTCTGTGCTATTATAGAAGCCTGTTGCTGTGTCAATGCCATCAATGTTAGGTTTAATAGATACAGCACCAGTGTTAATAATAATTGTTTCACCACATAAGATAATTTTATCTTCCCCAGCTGTAATGGCGATTTCTTTATTACTAATGAATTCACCATGGCCAGTATATACATCGACATGTTCATTAGTGTCTAACATAGCGAAGTTTTTATTGCGTAAACGAGATGTAACTACCTCGCGTTGGTTTAATACTTGATCGTAAGATAAGCCTTTTGATGCGGCTATAATCATCGTTTTAGTTGGAATACATGCAATATTAATACATGTGCCACCATACATAAGTGGGTTTTCTTCAATCATAGCTACAGATTTACCCATAGAGCCAAATTTAGCGGCTAATGTTTTACCGGCTTTGCCGAAACCTAGAACGATAAGGTCATATTGTTTGGTATTCATAAAATACCTCCTGTCTTTATATTGAAAATATTAGATATCTATATTATAGCACTTTATTACAGATATAAAAGTAAAAAATAAAATTTATTATCATTAAAGTAATTATCTTAAGAACATAAAAGTAGTTGAGTACAAGACTATAATTGTGTGTTAAGTATTTCTACTTGACACATCTTTTTTTATACTGTAGTATATGTAAAGTAATATGACTTGACAGTGATGGAGGTGGCGAAATGGAAGAACGAGTACTTATAAGTTTGCTCTTAGATTTCTATGGGCCATTATTGACGGACAAGCAACGCATGTCCTTACAACTTCACCACGAAGACGATATGTCCCTTGGCGAGATTGCTGAGGAGTTAGGTGTATCACGGCAGGCTGTACATGATAATTTACAGCGTGCTCGACACATTTTAAACGATTACGAATCTAAATTACACTTGGTAGCACAATATGAACAGCGTGAAGGACTGCTTTCACAGTTGAAAGAAACCTTGCCTAAAGAGGTGTTAGCTGAAAGTAAGGTACAACAAGTATTGGCGCAAATGGAGGGATATTATGGCATTTGATAGCTTGTCAGAAAAACTGCAAGAAGCCTTTCAATCCTTAAAAGGGAAGGGCAAAATTACAGAAGAAGATGTCAATCTTGCGTTGCGTCAAGTACGTACGGCACTTTTAGAAGCGGACGTTAACTTTATGGTTGCGAAGGACTTTGTTAAGTCCATCAAGGAAAAGGCCCTCGGCGAAGAGGTGTTCGGTTCTTTGAATCCAGCCCAAACGGTTATTAAGATCGTAAATGACGAATTAACCGCTCTCTTAGGTGGTACACAAAGCCGTATCATGATTTCTAGCAAGCCTCCAACGATTATTATGCTCGTTGGTTTGCAAGGTGCTGGTAAGACTACAACAGCTGGTAAATTGGCAGTATACCTTCGCAAACAAGGTAAGCATCCAATGCTCGTAGCTGCCGACGTATATCGTCCAGCTGCGATTACTCAATTGCAAGTTGTAGGTAAGCAAATCGATATCCCTGTATTTGCTGATGAAACACCTGGTGCTAATCCAGTAGATATTGCGCGTCGCGCCGTAGAGCAAAGCACGCATATGTTGAAAGATGTTGTTATCATCGATACAGCTGGTCGTTTGGCGATAGACGAAGTCCTCATGGACGAGTTATCCAATATTAAATCCGCTGTTCGACCTCATGAAATTCTACTCGTTGTAGACTCCATGATCGGTCAAGATGCGGTAACAACAGCACAAACGTTTAATGAAAAATTAGGCGTTGATGGTGTTATCCTTACTAAACTCGATGGTGATGCGCGCGGTGGTGCTGCATTATCTATCAAAGCTGTAACAGGCTTGCCAATCAAGTTCACTGGTGTGAGCGAAAAAATGGATGGTTTCGATGTATTCTATCCAGACCGCATGGCTTCTCGTATTCTTGACTTGGGTGACTTTAAAACATTGATTGAAAATGTTCAAGGCGCTATCGATGAAGAAGAAGCTCGTGAAATGGCTAAGAAAATGGCGAAAAACAATTTCACCTTGGATGATTTCTTGAAACAGATGAATCAGGTGAGAAAGTTAGGGCCATTACAAAATATTATTGGTATGTTGCCAGGCATGGGACAAATTAAGGATCAATTGAAAGACCTTGATTTGAACAGTAAAGAGGTGCGCCGCATTGAGGCCATCATTACATCTATGACGGCAGCAGAGCGAGAAAATCCAAATATTCTTAATGGTTCTCGCCGCAAGCGTATTGCATTAGGTTCTGGTACTCAGGTACAAGATGTAAATCGCTTGTTGAAACAATTTGAGGAAGCGCGGAAGATGATGAAGCGCATGCAAGGTTTACGTGGCGGTAAGGGCGGCTTCCCAGGAATGCCTAAATTACCGTTTATGTAATACATGGGCAGGGGCGCTGAACCTGTCCACCCACATCAGTATAAGGAGGTGAATTTCACATGTTAAAAATTCGTTTGACTCGTTTAGGTGCTAAAAAAGCTCCTTTCTACCGTATCGTTGTTGCTGACGCACGTGCTCCACGTGAAGGTCGTCCTGTTGACACTATTGGTCAATATGATGCTACTAAACAACCAGCTATCGTTAATGTAGACGAAGAAAAAGCTTTGGCTTGGTTAGCTAAAGGTGCTCAGCCTACTGACACTGTTCGCTCCTTGTTCAAAAAACAAGGCGTTATGCAAAAATTTGCTGACGCTAAAAAGTAATTAATAGAGAGGCATACTGTGATGATAGAATTAATTTCATTAATTGCGAAATCATTAGTGAAGCAGCCTGATGCCGTATCTGTTACCATGGTCCAAAAGGGAAATATGGAGGTTTACGAACTTCACGTAGCCCCAGAGGATATGGGCAAAGTCATCGGAAAGCAAGGACGAATTGCGAAGGCGATTCGCGCTGTGGTGAAAGCGGCGGCTATTAAAGAGAACAAAAAGATATCTGTTGATATTGTCTAAAAGGGAGTATTCCAATGGAAGAAATGACATTACGTGTCCCTGTAGCAGTAAAAGCAAAAGTAACAGAAGACTTGAAAGCGAAAATTGTATCCGATCTTGAAACTCGCCTTGATATGGTGAATAAAGATTTGGAAGCAATTGAGTTCCAAGCCCAACGTATTTTGGCTGATGCGGCTAAAGTTGATGCAACAAGTCTTACTGCTATTCGTCAACAAATCGACGAAGAAAAAAATAAACGCTTGGCTTTCAAAGAAGAAGTAACAGCTAAATTGAAAGATGCTCAAGGTTTAGCTTTGGGAACTGAAATTCCTCAAGGTACTTTAGAGCAAACAGTTACCGTTAAAATCGGGGATGATTTGGATGCCATGATGGGCGCTGAAATCCTATTAGAAGACGGTAAAATCGTTGCGTTTCGTCAATAATGAAACATAACGATTTCATCACAATAGGTGTTATCATCGCCCCGCACGGCGTGCGGGGTGATCTTCGTATTATGCCTCAAACCGATTTTCCAGAACGGTTTATGCATATGGATGCCTGTTACATCGATGGTAAAGAATACCACGTTGCATCCGCACGATTTCATAAGCAATTTGTACTAGCATCCTTTAAGGAAATTCCTGATCGTAACACGGCTGAATTATTCAGTAAGAAAGCAATTCAAGTCCGTCGTGAAGATTTGGTAGAATTGCCAGAAGGTCGCTACTACATTTTTGATATCATCGGTCTTGAGGTTCAAGACACTAAAGGTAACGTGCTTGGTACGGTTACTGATGTGTTGCAACCTGGTGCTAATGATGTCTATGTGGTTTCCAAAGATGGGGAACCAGATCAATTATTTGCAGCCATTGAAGAGGTCGTTAAAGACATCGATGTGGAGAATAAATTGATGATCGTAGATCCGCCTGAATGGATATAATCCTTTAGGCGGTTTTATTTTATCTAAATATAGGTATATTATGGTAAAAGTTATATAATATAGCTATATATAGATAATGCTAATGAGTTTATGTGAGTTAATAAGTACAGAGGACGGTCTATGCGTATCGATATCGTATCTTTATTTCCTGAGTTTTTTGATGCTTTTTTTAGTCATTCCATCATAAAACGGGCTATCGAAGCGGAACGCTTATCTATGGGCGTAACTAACCCTCGGGACTTTAGTCATAATAAACATGGTCAAGTAGATGATACGCCGTATGGTGGTGGTGCGGGTATGCTTATGATGGCACCTCCCATCTTTGAAGCGGTAGAATCTGTTATTGCTCAATATGATAGCGATATTAATAGCGCCTATTCTATAGATGAGATGTGTGATGAAATGAGCCTCATTGGTAATCCCAGTGAAAGTATACGACGTCGTGTTATTTTTATGGGACCTACAGGTCAACCTTTTACACAAGAAAAGGCTCGTGAACTAGCGACGTACGATCAATTGGTGCTCATTTGTGGTCATTATGAAGGCGTAGATTATCGCGTAGAGGAACATTTAGTAGATGAAACGATTTCCATTGGGGACTATGTATTAACTGGTGGCGAGTTGCCAGCTATGGTTGTAGCAGATGCAGTAGCTCGCATGATTCCTGGCGTACTGGGGGCTGCTAGTGGGGCACAAGAGGATTCCTTTTATGAGCCTTTATTAGAATGTCCTCAATATACAAAGCCACCAGAATTCAGAGGATGGGTTGTTCCTGATGTATTGCGTAGCGGTCATCATAAAAATATTGCTACGTGGCGACAAAAGGAAGCTTTAAAACGGACACGATTATTGAGGCCCGATTTATTGGAACGACCATTAACAAAAGAGGAAATTAAACTGTTAAAAGAAATTATTGCTGAAGAGTCTGAAAGAGATACAGGTGAAGTATGAAAGCTTTAGTATTAGGTGCTACTGGTGCAGTCGGTCGCCATATTGTAGAATCATTGCTTGACAATCATGAAATTCAAGAAATTCATGTATTTGTACGTCGTCAAGTTACGTATACATCTCCAAAGGTAACCATTCATATCGTTAATTTTGATGAACCTCGTGAATGGGCACACCTAGTAACAGGAGATATTTTATTCTCTGCTATGGGCACAAACCGTAAACAAGCAGGTTCTAAAGAAGCACAATGGACAGTCGATTATACCTACCAGTACGAAATGGCTCGCATTGCAGCTCAAAATGGAGTAAAAAAATATGGATTAGTCTCCTCTTTAGGGGCAAATCCAAAATCGAAATTCTTTTATATGTCCATGAAAGGACAATTGGAAGAGGTCATCTTAGAACTTCCATTTGAAGCGATTGTTATTGTTCGTCCAGCTACCTTGATTCGAGAAGAACCTAAATTGGTAGAACGTATTAGTTGTGCTGTATTTGGGGTCATTAATAAAGCACGTGTATTAATGAGTCAAGAGCCTGTAAAAACTGCTGATGTAGCTAAGGTGCTTGTAACAGCTACTATGGGGCAACAATATGGTATTTCTATTATTGAAAATGAAACGATTCATGAACGTGCAGGCTACTTTAAAGCTTAATTTCATTAAATCCCGTTTAGGAGAGAGAGTAGTTTAGATGCGTATATAGGTATTGCTACTCTAACGAGGTTGTTTATGGAGTTTAATTGTTACGATGTCCTTGAGGTTCAGGGCAGCCGTTATATAATAACTGAAAAAATTAAATATAATGAGATTATTCCAAAAGCTGATCAGGAACAAGCCTATAAGGCTAAACCATCTATGCAAAAGTCTCCTGGTGATTATTGGCATGAATATGGCCTAGAGGCTGTTGAGGGAATTGATAAAATATGGGTTACCATCGAGTACAATGATAATGAGTGGTGCACTGTATCTAGAACATCCTATCGTAAGCGTGCACCGAAAGGCTTTACATTACATCAAATCGGTTTGGAAAAGGTTGTAGACGTAGATGGTGATAGTGGTGCGTCCGTAGGTGATCGAGCTGGGTATAAGGAATATCAATTGCCCTGTGAAGGCGGCGCTAGCGTATTCTTTGAAGAAAATTGGTTCAAAGGGGAAAAAATGTTTGCCGAAGGCTCTCGAGTACAGTTGGTGAATATTAAACTCTGTAATGATGCGGCAGCTAACGCTGTTCGTAAAAAGAAACGTAATCAACGTTTGAAAGAACGACTCGAAGGATTTGCCATGGCCATTGGCTGCGGCGCATTATTTTTGATGTGCCTTGTTAGTTGGGATTCTGACCTAACTTGGCATGGTATACGTGGTACCTTTGGCTTCCCTTATACTGCAAAGGAGCATATGCATGATACATCCGTCTATTATACTAAGACGGATTCGGATAATGAATATACTTCTAGTTTAGATCCTGTTAGTACAGCATTAGAATTAATAGATTCTTTAAATGGGGATATTAAAAATGAAGGTGAGAGCTTAGCAGAAGGTCGTGAAGTTATTGTATTTTATGATGCTAAGTCTGCCTATATTATCACTAACGTAGATGGGCAAACCCGCGTTAAAGTGTGTGAACCAGGAAAGTTGACACCAGAAGAACAGGAGCTCATTAATAGTACAATACGAAAGACACATGTGCTTGATTCCTATGCCTATATGGTTCGCCAACGGGATAGTAGTGGGCGCGAGAAATTCCTTAATGTACACAATCTTAATGAAGCCGATAAGGCTTATATGTTTAACCGTTGATTATGAATATAAAGGGACAATATTAGGAGGTTTATCATGATTTTTATTCCTGATGTATTATTGACGATTTTTTATGCTTGTTTTGGAATTTTCTTAATGTTAACTGCCAACACGGTTATCGATTTCTTTGTACCTGGTAAATTTAGTGAAGAAATCAAACGTGGTAACTGTGCTGTAGCATGGCTATCTGCAGGTTCCTTTATCGGTATTGGTGAAATATTGCGTGCTGTTATCATGTCTCCTGTAGTTGCTACAGCAGATACATCTTTATTGCACGGTGTAGTAGCAAGTGTTGTTTATGCTATTCTTGGTATTGTACTATTTGTAACGGGCTATATGTTTATTAATCTATGGCATCGTAAATATAATTTATCTGAAGAGATTATGCGTGGTAATACAGCTGCTGGTATTCTCGTATTTGGTATCTTTGTAGGTCTTGCTCTCGTTGTTAGTGGTGCTGTGCACTAAGGGAGTGTCCTATGTATAAGCCAAGTAAGAAAACTATATACATAACGAGTGCCTTTGCTGCTGTGGCGGGCATCGTTGGTGTGTCTTCATACTGGAATGACATCGCTTATGCCGTATGTGATAAAATCTACCCGGAAGCAAATGATGGGGAAGTTCGATTAAAGGATAATCAAGGAAATCGCTACTCTTTATTGAATCATGGTGATGGTAAAGAAACAGCTTTGTTTGATGATGACCGATCCGTTACCTTTCACCGAGAAAAGGATGGCAGTTTAGTGTGGGATGCTGGTTTAGCCAGTCTTTTGCCAAGTATTGCGGCAGGCTACTATATTTTCCATGGGTTTAATCCACCTACAGCTCGCATGGATGGACGAACTATGACATATCGTGTGGCGGCTCCATTAAAACCGTATGAGGAGCCTTATGTACATACAGCATCAGGTTCAAATGTGCGTACTTCTTTGGGGCGACGTACTTATCAAGACTATGAGAAGCGAAGAAGTCAAAAAGCTTCTTCTATAGGTCAAAAGTCGGGCTTTGGTAGTGCTGGTTCACGCTCTGGTGGCTCGTGATGGGAGGCGGTACTATGCAATCCTATATTGATGAGTTAGATACGGGCATACTGCCTTTTGTAGATTATGAAGGCTATGATGATCGATATCCAACGCTTTCAGTACAATCTTTTCCTGCTGAGTTTTACGATGAAATACGACATGCATCTCGTATGTTATTCCAAATATTTTATAAGGCTACTAAAGTTTTTCAGCAGGCCCCTGATGAGTTCGCCCTCAATATGGATATGCCGGAAAATCTGATTCCTTATCTTCACCGAGGAAATCCATTAGGCTTACCTACGTGGCTGTCTCGTTTTGACTTTGTTCTCGATACACAGGGGCGATTGCGCATGGTGGAAATTAATGCGGATACCCCCTGTTTTTTGATTGAAAGTTATTATGCTAATGAGGTAGGTGCCCGTTATTTTGATAAAGAGCATCCAAATGCAGGGGCTAGGGATGAGCTAGAACGTTTTTTGAAACGTGTTTATGAACGCACTTCTCAGGAAAATAGTAAATATAATACGATAAAGCGTGGTGGAGCGAATCCATTTGTGTTTGCTTGCTTTCATGATTATTTAGAAGATTTAGGAACTACTAAGTTTTTAATGAATACGATGAAATCCGCATGTCCTGAGGCAGATTTAAGATTCTTATCATTTTATGATATGGTCATTGATGATGAAGGGATTTTACTTCCTGATGGCAGTCATGCATCAAACCTATATCGTTTGCATCCCATGGAATTGTTAATCGATGAGACGACGGCAATGGGAGAACCGTTAGGTGAAATGTTCTTAGATTTATATAATGAGGGACGGTTTAATTTATTTAATCCTCCAGAAGCGATTATTTTGCAAAATAAGTCATTTATGTCCTTGGTGTATGCCTTATACTTAACCGATCAATTTTTTACAGGTCCTGAGCGAGATATTATTGAACGTTATTTGACTCCGTCATATTTTGAAAGTGATTTTCCTAACCTCGATGAGGGTCTTTATATTCAAAAGGAAATCTGGGGTCGTGAGGGACGCAATATACAAGTCGTAGAAAAACATGGGGATCAAGCAAAGATCTTTATGGAAAAGTTTGTAGATAATTATGATGACATTGTTTGCCGTGATAGTAAGAAGGTAATGTACCAAGATTTTATTAAGCAAAAACGTTTTATTCACACCGTAGATAGTGGTACAAAAGAAGGGTGTTTGACGCTGTCTTGTTTTATGCTTGGGGACCAAGCCTCTGCTGTGGGAGCCCGTTTCTCTCCTGAAGAAATTGCTGGTACAGAAGCCTATTTTTTACCTTTAGTTATTGATTAAAAACTATGTAGAATGATTAATGGTACATAAATTATAGGGTTAGGAGCATAAAGTTATTAGGCTAGTATTACTATAGTTTCTATTTGTTGTAAGGCTGGTATTTCTATTATATTGTTTATATTTGTTGTTAGGGTATAGGAGATATAAGGCATTGGCTAACTTATATATTGGACTTGTTCATTATCCGATTATGAACAAACATAAAGAGGTCATTACGACGGCCATTACCAATTATGATATTCATGACATTGCACGCGCATCTATCACCTATGATGTATCTAAATATTTTGTGATTCATAATATACCGGCTCAACGAGAATTAGCAGCTACCATTATGGAGCATTGGAAGTCAGGCTTTGGTTCTACCTATAATCCGGACAGAAAAGATGCTTTCACAGGCGTTGAACTCGTTAATTCTATCGCTGTTGCGGTGCGTACTATCGAGGAACTGGAAGGTGTAAAACCTATCGTAGCAACTACTGATGCTAGAACTTATGATAATACAATTTCCTATGCACGGATGCGTGAACACCTTGAAAATGAGACGCGCCCTGTGTTAGTATTATTTGGTACCGGTTATGGTATGACAAAAGAAACGATGGAAAGCTTTGACTATATTTTAGAACCTATATATGGTCACGGTGAATACAATCACTTATCTGTGCGCAGTGCTGTATCGATTATCCTTGATCGATTGCGAGGCGAAGCATGGTGGAATAAATAGGGAGGCGTCTATGTCAGGACATTCTAAATGGGCAAATATTAAACATAAAAAAGGTAAAACAGATGCGTTAAAAGCTAAAATGGCTACGAAAATCGGTCGCGAAATTACCGTTGCAGCGCGGATGGGTGGTGCAGATCCAACAGGTAATATGCGTTTGAAATTGGCTTTGCAAAAAGCTCGTGAAAACAATATTCCTAAAGACAATATTCAACGTGCCATCGATAAAGGCGTTGGTACTACGGATATGAACGCATACGAAGAAATCGTATATGAAGGTTATGGTCCTGCAGGTGTTGCTGTTACTGTTGAGGTTATGACAGATAATCGTAACCGTGCGGCTGCCGATGTACGTCATGCGTTTTCTAAACAAGGTGGTAATCTTGGTGAAAGCGGTTGCGTAGGTTGGATGTTCAAATCCAAAGGCGTATTCGTTATCGATAAAGAAGGTCATGATGAAGATGAAGTAACTATGCTAGCTCTTGAAGCTGGTGCAGAAGACCTTAAATCTGAAGATGATGTATTTGAAATTTATACAACTCCAGAAGATTATGATGCGGTAGAAGCAGCTCTTGCTGATGCGGGCATCGAAACAGTAGTTGCAAAAATTACAATGATCCCTGATACTACAATTGAGTTATCTGGTGATGATGCTGTTAAAATGCAAAAAATGCTCGACGTATTGGATGATCTTGATGATGTACAAAACGTATATCACAATGGTATCTTGCCAGACGACGAAGAATAATAAAAAGGAGCACTCCACACGAGGGGTGCTCCTTTCCTATTGCTAGATGATGTTAGAATTTTTTGTAAAAGTTAATAAAACTAATAGACTTCTTATAAAATTTTATGCAGGAATTCATGAATTTCGATGTGGTATTGTGCTATAATGAAATAGATTATGTAATGGAGGTAGGCGTTAGCTTATCTCATTTTTAGACTAAGGGGGTTGGGGTGCGAATTATAGGAATTGACCCAGGCACGGCGATATGCGGTTATGGCATTATTGACGTGAAGGGCAGTAAACTAACACCGGTAGCCTATGGGGCTATTACAACTCCTAAGGAATTAACTGATTCACAGCGGTTGGAAATTTTATTTAATGACCTCAGTGATATTCTAGAGGAATATAAGCCAGATAAGTTCGGTGTAGAAGAATTATTCTTTAACCGAAATGTAACGACGGCTATTAAAGTTGGTCAAGCACGAGGCGTCATTTTATTGGCTGCCGAGCAACAACGGATTCCAATCTATGAATATACGCCTCTGCAAATCAAGCAAGCTGTTACAGGTTACGGCAAGGCTGATAAGAATCAGGTTATTTATATGACGATGAATATTTTGGGGATTCGTGAGAAAATTAAGCCCGATGATACAGCAGATGCATTAGCTGTCGCTATCTGTACGGCCCATAGTTCTCACAACGATAGATTGAAGAGGTTGGTATAATGATAGGGTATGTACGGGGCATCGTAACACATCTCTTTAAAGAGTCTTGCTACGTAGATGTACATGGCGTAGGGTATCGCGTATATGTGCCGACCACTACGCGTCAACAACTGATAGAAGGCCATGAGGCAACGTTATTTACGTATCTCAATGTGCGTGAAGATGCGATTCAACTCTATGGCTTTTGGACGGAAGAGGAATATGAGCTATTTAGTCTACTCATTTCTGTTTCCGGTATAGGGCCTAAGGTGGGGTTAGGTATTTTGTCTGGCATGACACCGGAGGCTTTCAAATTAGCAGTAATCAATGGCCAAGTTCAGCAATTAACTAAATTGCCTGGCATTGGTAAGAAGTCTGCAGAACGACTTGTTCTTGAATTAAAGGATAAGTTAGCTAAAATGACACATATCTCTACGGAGTCACCGGCGGTGATTCAGCCAATTGGCGTTACTGCAAGTGGAGCTACAGGAGAGGCTATTGAAGCTCTTGTATCATTAGGATACTCCGAGCGCGATGTGGCCGATATTGTGGAGTCTTTAGATGATGGTAAATGCGATGTATCTGAGTTGATTAAGGTCAGCTTGATTGAGCTTGGGAAAGGACGATAAGGATGAACGAAGAAGTACGCCTTGTCGGAAATGGCGAGCACGAAGAAGATATATGGCAATATAGTCTACGTCCTAAATTCTTTAATGAATACGTAGGTCAAGAAGAAGCCAAAGGAAATCTAAATGTGTATATTCAGGCGGCTAAGCAACGTGGTGAAGCATTGGATCACGTTTTGCTTTATGGTCCGCCAGGTCTTGGTAAGACTACATTAGCAGGTATAATTGCGAACGAATTGGGTGTTAACTTTCGCATAACCTCCGGTCCTGCCATTGAAAAGTCTGGTGACTTGGCTGCGATTTTAACGAATTTAGATGATCACGATGTACTATTTATCGATGAAATTCATCGCTTGTCTCGTAGTGTAGAGGAAGTATTGTACTCTGCTATGGAGGACTATGCTATCGATATTATCATCGGTAAGGGGCCAAGTGCTCGAACGGTACGCATTGACTTGCCAAAGTTTACTTTGGTCGGTGCCACTACACGAGCCGGGGCTTTGGCGGCACCGTTGAGGGACCGCTTTGGTATTATTAATCGGTTGGAATATTATAAACAACCGGAATTAGAGTTTATTGTGACTCGGGCCGCAGAAATACTCAATATTGGGATTGAGCCAACTGGGGCTAGCGAAATAGCGCGTCGTTCAAGGGGAACACCGCGTATCGCAAATCGTCTACTTAAGCGGGTACGTGATTTTGCACAAGTTATTGGTGATGGGGTTATCACTCAGGAAATTGCAGATGAAGCGTTACAACGTTTATACATAGACAAAGAAGGACTCGATCGAATCGATCGACGTGTGTTGGAGTGTATTATTGGAAACTATGATGGTGGTCCAGTAGGTATTGATACTATTGCGGCGGCTATCAGCGAAGAGAGAGATACCATCGAAGATGTGTATGAACCATATTTGATGCAATTAGGATTTTTAGGACGCACACCACGTGGGAGGGTGGCTACTAAACTTGCCTATGAGCATTTAGGTATTTCACAGACAGGGAAATGACAATGAAAACGAAACGATTACAATTGATGATAATGGCAACGTTGTTTTTAGGTGTAAATATTGGTGGTGCTTCTGTAGCACAGGGGGCTACATTGCAGAATAAAAATGTAGTAGTCGCGAAAAAGCCTACACCAAAATCAACAGTATCTAGTACAAATGTATCGAAAGTAAATACGACGAAGAAATCTAGTTTTCGTCCTCTTGTAACGAAACCCGTTGCAAAGCCTGTAGCGAAAACGACTTCTAAGTCTACTGCTACACCTACTGTAGCAAAACCTAGTGCTAAGCCGGTGAATGCGGCAAAGCCTAGTACTGCAGCAAAGCCAGCAACGACTGTTAAAACAGTTAGCACTGCTAAATCAACAGCAGTTGCAAAACCTGCAGGTACTGCTACGAAGCCAGTTGCTAAACCTGTAGCTACGGGCGCTAAACCAATAGCTCAAAAGCCAGCTGCTTCAAAACAAACTACTCCTAAGGTAGTCAATACAACGGAAGCGGATAGTATTAAAGCTAATACAGCTGTGATTACTCGTAATAAAGTGGGTTCTGTGATGACACCTGCTACAGAGCGAATCGAACATGTGCCGAATGTACGTGTTCTATTAGGTAGTCGTAGTTCTGATGCTACTGTTACATCTACAGCAAATATGGTTGTGTTGAACAGTGGTAATGGTCAAGTTAGTACGATAAGTGCGAATCGTGGTACGTCAATTGGTGTTCGAGGTGGTAAGATCGCTGTCAATGGTAAGGCTATTGATACGGTAGTTACATTGAAACCGACTAATAGTGATGCCCCATTCTTGTTTGAAGGCAAAGGGTACCGAGGTGGTCTTACATTACGCGCTAATAACGGTACAATGATGGTGATTAACTCAGTTCCTCTTGAGGATTATCTCTATGGGGTTGTGCCACAAGAGGTAGTACCGTCTTGGCCAGCAGCTGCCTTAGAGGCTCAAGCTGTAGCAGCTCGTACCTATGCTCTTCATACGATGGAACAAAATAAAGGCAAATTGTATGATGTGAGCAATTCCACGGATCACCAAGTATATAGTGGTGTGAGTGGCGAGTACCAAGCGACAACAAATGCAGTAAATAAAACTAAAGGCGTAGTTATGCTGTATAACCAACGTCCTATCAATGCTTTATTCCACTCCGATGGTGGCGGTTATACAGAGGATAGCGTCAATGTTTGGGGGAATGACATTCCATATTTAAAAGGTGTAAAAGACTATAGTGCTGGCACATCTACATCAAACTGGACGGTTACTACATCTCGTCAAGCTCTTGAAAGTAAGCTCAATGCTGCAAGTAAAGGTGTCGGCAAATTGCAGAGTATCCAATTGACTCCTCTTGGCAAGCCTGGTCAACAAACATCTGACAGAGGCGTGTCTGGACGTATTAAGAGTGCTACTTTCATAGGCTCTTCTGGAAAGACGACAGTAGATGGCGATTCCTTGCGTAGTATTTTAGGTTTAAAATCTACACTATTTGATTTCTATGTAAATCACAACCCTGCTAAAGGCACGGGTAAGGCATATCATAACTTTACGGGCAATAATGATACTGTCTATATTAAAGGCCACGGTTGGGGACATGGTCTTGGTATGTCTCAATGGGGCGCTGCGGAAATGGCTAAGCGCGCTACTCCAGGGGATGCTAATTATTACCAAACTATTTTGCGTCACTACTATAGTGGCATTACATTGAAGAAAATGTACTAATAAGGATTGCGATGAAAGTTACAGATTTTGATTATGAATTGCCAGAGGAACTGATTGCTCAGCACCCTGTAGAGCCTCGTGATACAGCGCGACTCTTAACCTTGGACAAGGTAACGGGTGAAGTTGTGCATAAAGAGCATTTTTACGATTTGCTAGAAGAACTCCACGAAGGCGATGTACTCGTATTTAATAATACGAAGGTTATCCCTGCGAGGTTATATGGCCATCGTCAAGGCTCTGGTGGTAAGGTTGAGGTATTACTCCTAACGCCGTGTGGTGAAAACCGCTGGGAATGCCTTGTTAAACCTGGTAAAAAATGTCCTATTGGTCAAGTCATAGTGTTTGATGACCGCTTAAGTGGGACTGTAATAGATAAGACTGAATTTGGAGGCCGTATCATTGAGTTCACTTGCAATGGTGTATTTGATGATGTGATACAAGAAATTGGTGAAATGCCATTACCTCCATATATTCATGAAAAGTTAGAAGATAAAGATCGTTATCAAACGGTATATGCTAAGGAGAAAGGTTCTGCTGCGGCGCCAACTGCAGGTCTACACTTTACACCAGAGCTTTTAGAAAAAATAAAAGCTAAAGGCGTAGAGCTTGAGTTTGTAACCTTGCACGTTGGATTAGGTACCTTTAGGCCTGTATCGGCGGAGACTATTGAGGATCATGAAATGCATAGTGAATTCTTCGTGGTGTCACAAGATACAGCAGACCGTATTAATGCAGCTAAACAAAGAGGCTCTCGCATTATTGCAGTGGGGACTACATCGGTACGTACTCTTGAATCTGCTACTAATGATGAAGGGATACTGCAAGGGATTAGCGGGACCACACAAATATTTATCTATCCTGGCTACAAATTTAAAATGATTGATGCATTGGTAACGAATTTCCACTTGCCTCAATCTACATTATTAATGTTAATTAGCGCATTGGCTGGTAGAGAACATTGTTTAGCGGCCTATGAAGAGGCTGTAAAAGAGCGGTATCGCTTCTTTAGTTTTGGCGATGCTATGTTTATTCGTTAGGAGGGACCATGGCGAGTATTACTTATGAATTACAAAAAACATGTCCTCATACGGGGGCACGGGCAGGTTTACTGCATACGCCACATGGCACCTTCCAAACACCTATGTTTATGCCTGTAGGTACACAAGCTACAGTTAAAACTATGACGCCAGAGGAATTAAAGGCGATAGGATCTCAAGTTATCTTGAGTAATACATACCATTTATTCCTTCGTCCTGGTCCTGAACTAGTAGAAGAAGCTGGTGGCTTACATAAATTTATGAACTGGGATCAAGCCATATTGACTGATAGCGGTGGGTTCCAAGTTTTCAGTTTAGGTGATATGCGTAAAATCACCGAGGAGGGTGTAACTTTTAGATCTCATATCGATGGTTCTAAACAGTTTCTATCTCCAGAGGTGGCTACAAAGGTACAAGAACAATTAGGTTCTGATATTGCGATGGCCTTTGATGAATGTATTCCATATCCCGCAGATCACGATTATGCGAAGCGCTCTACGGCGCGTACGACCCGTTGGGCTCATCGTTGCCAAGAGGCCCGTAAAGCTCATGACCGTCAAGGTATGTTTGGTATCGTGCAAGGCGGCATGTACAAAGACTTGCGTAAACAAAGTGCGGAAGAGCTAGTAGCTATGGACTTTGAAGGTTATAGTATCGGTGGTTTGTCTGTAGGTGAACCGCATGATTTGATGAATGAAATTCTTGAGTATACTACACCACTATTGCCAACAAATAAAGCACGCTATTTGATGGGCGTTGGTACTGCAGACTGTCTCGTAGAAGGCGTGGCACGTGGTATAGACATGTTCGACTGCGTCTATCCAACTCGTGTTGCTCGAAATGGTATGGCCATGACTTGGAGTGGTCGTCTTAATATTCGAAATGCTCAGTTTGCTCATGATTGGGGTCCTTTGGAAGAAGGCTGCCAATGCTATACATGTAAAAATTATTCTCGCGCTTACATTCGTCATTTGTATAAGGCGGAAGAAATATTAGCATTGCGTCTCGTAACGTATCATAATCTCTACTTCTTATTAGAGTTTATGCGTCAAATGCGACAAGCCATCTTAGAAGATCGGTTCCCTCAATTTAGAATGCAATTTTGGGATAGCTTCAAAAAATAGTAATTAAGTCTAGTCAAATCTATATTAGGTGGCTATACTAGAAAAGAAATACATATTTATTAAACTAGGAGGATAACATGGAAGATATTTTACAAGTGCTGCAAACTAGCTGGCCTATTTTATTAATGGTGGTAATCTTTTACTTCTTGTTGTGGCGTCCACAAAAGAAACAACAAAAAGAACGCACTAACTTATTAGGCAGCTTGAAAAAAGGTCAAAAAATCGTTACTATTGGCGGTATTTATGGCGAAATCGTAGAACTTGATGATGAAAAAGTAAAAGTTCAAGTATCTGAAAAAGTTGAGTTAACCTTTGCTCGTACTGCAGTGGCTAACGTGCTTTCAAAGAAAAACAAGGAAGAAAAATAATGAATACAAAGGAAGCAGTGCGACGGGCGTGCAAGTCCCAGCGCGCTGCTTTATCCGTTGCTGATTGTAATACGTGGACGACTCTATTGACGAAGCAGATTGTCAATTGTCCTGAATATATATCAGCAAATGCCATTATGGCCTATTTGGCGATGCCCAAAGAGGCCAATTTAGACGATGTGATTCGTCATGCTTTAGAACATGGTAAATCTGTATACGTTCCAGTATGTACTGATAAGACGACTATGATTGCAGTTCGTCTCAAGTCTCTAGAATCTATCACTCGGGGTGTGTTAAATATACGCATTCCCTCTGAGCCATACGAGGTTATTAATCCACATGATTTGGATTTGATTTTAGTGCCTGGTGCTGGCTTTGACCGTCACGGTGGTCGCATGGGAATGGGGAATGGGTATTATGATCGATTTCTCAAGGAACTTTCACCAAGTACATTTATGGGCGTATGTTGGTCAGTGCAATTGTGGGATACACCAATTCCTATGGATACATTGGACCAACGAATGAGTAAAATTGTGACAGAGCAGGGCGTTATACATTGTGTATAGTAGAAGGGAGCAACTATTTTGAACGGTAAAGCTATTATCAAGTTTTTAGTAGTCGTTGCTGTCATCATTGGTACTTTTGCGTATTGTATTGAACCTTTAGCGGGTTCTTTGAAACAAGGCCTTGATTTGCAAGGTGGTACGCATATCGTATTGGAAGCAGAAGATTCTGCAACTGGTAAAGCTGACAATGATGCAGTTGAACGGGCAAAGCAAATCTTAGAGCGTCGTATTAATGAAATGGGTTTATCTGAACCATTAGTACAACGTGAAGGTGCTCGTCGTATTATCATCGAATTGCCAGGCGTAAAAGATCCTGACGAAGCGATTAAACGTATCGGTAAAACAGCGGTGTTGGAATTTAAAAATGACCAAGGCCAAACTGTTATGACTGGTGATGATTTAAAAGATGCGAAAGAAGAATTAGGTCAAAACAAACAACCACTTGTTGCCATTGAGTTAAGTGATGAAGGGGCTAAAAAGTTTGCTGACTTGACTTCTAAAAATATCGGCCGTCGCATTGCGATTACATTAGACGGTCAAGAATTGACTAATCCTGTAGTACAACAAGCGATTACAGGTGGTAGAGCTACTATCTCTGGTAGCCAAAGCTTAGAAGAAGCCAAAGATTTAGCTATCTTATTACGTTCTGGTGCATTGCCTGTTAAAATTAATGTATTAGAGGTGCGTACAGTAGGTCCTTCTCTGGGGCAAGACTCCAAAGACAAATCCATAGTAGCTTTCAGTGCTGGTATTGCGATGATCATGATTTTCTTGGTTATTTTATATCGCTTATCCGGTATCGTAGCTAATATTGCATTGCTTGTATATGTAATGCTTTTACTTCTAGTATTAGGTAAAGGTTTTACTGCTACGATGACATTACCTGGTATCGCAGGTATTATCTTGTCCATGGGTGTGGCGGTAGATGCGAACATCCTTATCTTTGAACGTTTCAAAGAAGAGGTATTCTCTGGTAAATCTATGCGCGTATCTATGGAGGCTGGTTTCAGCCGTGCGTTGGCAACTATTACAGATGCGAACGTATCTGTTATCATCACAGCTGGTATCTTAACTATTTTAGGTTCTGGCCCTGTAAAAGGCTTTGCTATCAGCTTAGGTGTGGGCGTAGTAGTAAGTATGTTTACAGCAATTATCGTAAGCCGTTTCTTATTGCGCATGTTAATTGAATGTAATTTTACAAATCATCCATTCTGGTTTGGTGCGAATATTTCTCCAAGCACAAGTGCTGACGCATTTGCACCAAAAGTATTGAAAGGAGGTAAACGCAAATGACATTAAACGTAGTTAAACATCATCGTTGGTGGTTTGCTATTTCCTCCATCCTTGTAATCATTAGCTTAATATCGATATTCATGAAAGGCTTTAACTTTGGTATCGACTACACAGGTGGTACGATTGTTGAAGTAGTATTTGAACAACCTGTAGAGGTTAGCCAAGTTCGTGATGTTTTGAAAGAATACAATCTTGAAAACGCACAAATTCAGCTTTCTGGTGATACTACAGGCGATACATCTGGTAAGGATGTAATGATCCGTACTCGTAATCTTGAATCTAGTGAAAGCGCTGCCGTTGTTGAGTCTTTGACTAAAAACATTGGTCAAAATACTGTTAAGCGTATTGAAACAGTAGGTGCTGTTATTGGTTCTGAAGTAACAGAACATGCGTTAACAAACCTTCTCATTGCATTCTTGGCGTTAGCAATTTATATTTCTTATCGATTTGAATATAAAGTAGCTATCTCTGCGTTGATTGCGATTTTCCATGACTTGATTATGGTACTTGGTGTATTCTCTTATTTCCAATTGGAAATTGATGCATCCTTCTTGGCAGCTGTACTTACAGTTGTAGGTTATTCCATGAATGAGTCTGTAGTTATCTTTGACCGCGTTCGTGAAAATACACATACGCATAAACGTTCTGATACATTTGCTGACCTTGCAAACGCCTCTGTTACACAAAGTATTCATCGTAGTTTCTATACATTGGCAACTGTTATGTTTGCCTGCGTATCTCTTTATGTATTTGGTGGGGATACAACGAAGAACTTTGCGCTTTGTATGATCATCGGTTTTGCTAGTGGTGCGTACTCCTCTATCTGCGTAGCGACTTCCTTATGGGCTATCTGGAAGAGCCGTAACAAAAACGATGTACGTAATCAACAATAATATATTAATCAACAATAATATATGAACTGCTTTTACTATAATAACGGTGAAAGTACTGAACCTCTCTAGCATAGAGTCTAGAGAGGTTCTTTTTATTGTGTTGTACGCCGAATAGGCATGACTAAACCCCCAGTTAAACTGGGGGTCGGTAAAAATTCTTAGAGAAAAGGAAAGAACCTCCTAGTGATAGAATGAAGTTGGTCTGGCAACCACAACATTTCAACATAGGAGGTTCAATGTCAATGAATGACGTAAAAAGCTTATCACATAGTAAATGGAGATGTAAATATCATATTGTTTTTGCTCCAAAGTATAGAAGACAAATAATTTACGGTCGGATAAAAGCTGATGTAGGTAAAAACTTACGAGATTTATGTAAGAGAAAAAATGTAGAGATAATAGAAGCGAATGCTGTCCGGATCATATTCATATGCTAGTAACGATACCACCACATTTAAGCGTATCGAGTTTTATGGGATATTTAAAAAGTAAAAGTAGCCTCATGATATTCGATAAACACGCAAATTTAAAATATAAGTATGGAAATAGACATTTCTGGTGTAGAGGATATTATGTGGATACGGTAGGACGATATGAAGGAGCGATAAAAGAGTATATTCGCAATCAACTACAAGAGGATATAGCGCAAGATACATTAAACTTTAAAGAATACACCGACCCGTTTACGGGTGAGCCAGTAAAATAGGCAAAATAAAAGCCCCCGAGTAGGGGGCAGCCAGTGGTAATAGAGTGGTTGTCAGATCATTCAATGCCCTCTTTAGAGGGCCACCACTAGAGAAAGACCCTTATAGGGTCAGAGCAAACCACCCGTTCTACGGGTGGTTATGATTTAGTTTTAGTAGTAATTAGTGAAAGTTAGTTAAAAATAAAATGAACTAAAGTAATTAAAAAAAGATGTTATACAATTTAAAACCTGAATTAATAAGGAATTAAGGCGTGCTTATGATGAGGTGTAGTGAATTTAAAATGAAATTGTAAAAACAAGGTTTTTATATATTGACGATTATTTTATTTGTGCTATACTTATACAAGTCGTTAGGACACAGCACAAATGATGAGCACAAAAAAACTTCTGAAAAAAGTTTTAAAAAGTGCTTGACGGAATGAGCTGAACTTGATAGAATAATCAAGTCGCCAGTTGATGAAACACTTCGAAAGAAGGTAGTGGAAACTGGTACAGATCTTTGAAAACTGAACAATGATAGGTAATCAATCAATACGATTGAACATATGCCAGAGTGCGGGTTTTGACAAAGTCAAAACCAACCATAATTCAAAGTTACTTAAATGTAACGACAACAAAACAAATGAGCTATTCAAATAGCTTCAAGATATC
>NZ_PPDA01000005.1:0-34446 GCF_002959835.1 Veillonella sp. S13053-19
AGTAAGCGAAGATAATGCAGCAGCTAGTGCTACAGCAGCTGACAGCTCTGCTACTAAATCTGCATCTTCTGCAACAGTAGCATCTACATCTGCATCTAATGCAAAAGTAAGTGAAGATAACGCGGCAGCTAGTGCAACAGCAGCAGCAAACTCTGCACAATCTTCCGCAAGCTCCGCTACAGCAGCAAGTACATCTGCATCTAATGCAAAAGTAAGTGAAGACAATGCAGCAGCTAGTGCAACAGCAGCAGCAAACTCTGCACAATCCTCTGCAAGTTCTGCAACAGCAGCGTCTACATCTGCATCTAATGCAAAAGTAAGTGAAGATAATGCAGCAGCATCCGCAACAGCAGCTAATAGTTCTGCTACTAAATCTGAATCTTCCGCAACAGTAGCAAGTACATCTGCATCTAACGCAAAGGTGAGTGAAGATAATGCAGCAGCATCTGCAACAGCAGCAGCAAATTCCGCGCAATCCTCCGCAAGCTCTGCAACTGCAGCGTCTACATCCGCATCCAATGCAAAAGTAAGCGAAGATAATGCAGCAGCTAGTGCAACAGCAGCAGCAAATTCTGCGCAATCCTCCGCAAGCTCTGCTACAGCAGCATCTACATCCGCATCTAACGCAAAAGTAAGTGAAGATAACGCGGCAGCTAGTGCAACAGCAGCTGACAGCTCTGCTACTAAATCTGCATCCTCTGCAACAGTAGCATCTACATCTGCATCTAATGCAAAAGTAAGTGAAGATAACGCGGCAGCTAGTGCAACAGCAGCAGCAAACTCTGCACAATCTTCCGCAAGCTCTGCAACTGCAGCGTCTACATCCGCATCTAATGCGAAAGTAAGCGAAGATAATGCAACAGCTAGTGCAACAGCAGCAGCAAATTCTGCACAATCCTCTGCAAGTTCTGCTACAGCAGCATCTACATCTGCATCCAATGCAAAAGTAAGTGAAGATAATGCAGCAGCTAGTGCGGCAGCAGCTGACAGCTCTGCTACTAAATCTGCATCTTCTGCAACAGTAGCGTCTACATCTGCATCTAATGCAAAAGTAAGCGAAGATAATGCAGCAGCTAGTGCAACAGCAGCAGCAAATTCTGCACAATCCTCTGCAAGTTCTGCAATAGCAGCATCTACATCTGCATCTAATGCGAAAGTAAGTGAAGACAATGCAGCGGCTAGTGCAACAGCAGCAGCAAACTCTGCACAATCCTCTGCAAGTTCTGCAACAGCAGCATCTACATCTGCATCCAATGCAAAAGTAAGTGAAGATAATGCAGCAGCTAGTGCGACAGCAGCAGCAAACTCTGCACAATCTTCAGCAAGCTCTGCAACAGTAGCCTCTACATCTGCATCTAACGCAAAAGTAAGCGAAGATAACGCAGCAGCTAGTGCAACAGCAGCAGCAAACTCTGCACAATCTTCCGCAAGCTCCGCTACAGCAGCGTCTACATCCGCATCTAATGCGAAAGTAAGTGAAGATAATGCAGCGGCTAGTGCAACAGCAGCAGCAAATTCCGCACAATCCTCTGCAAGTTCTGCTACAGCAGCATCTACATCTGCATCTAATGCAAAAGTAAGTGAAGATAATGCAGCAGCATCCGCAACAGCAGCTGATAGCTCTGCTACTAAATCTGAATCTTCCGCAACAGTGGCAAGTACATCTGCATCTAATGCGAAAGTAAGCGAAGACAATGCAGCAGATAGTGCAACAGCAGCAGCAAATTCTGCACAATCTTCCGCAAGCTCTGCAACAGCAGCGTCTACATCTGCATCTAATGCAAAAGTAAGCGAAGACAATGCTGCAGCAAGTGCAACGGCAGCAGATTCTTCTGCAACAAAAGCAGCATCTAGTGCAACAGCAGCAGATAGCTCTGCAACAAAAGCAGGATCCTCTGCGACAGAAGCAAGTACATCTGCATCTAATGCTAAAGTAAGCGAAGATAATGCAGCAGCATCTGCTACAGCAGCAAATAGCTCTGCTACAAAAGCTGAATCTTCCGCTAATGATGCAGCATCCTCTGCTACAGCAGCAGACAGCTCCGCAACTAAAGCTGAATCCAGTGCGACAGCAGCTAATAGTTCTGCAACAAAAGCAGAGTCTAGTGCTAATGCAGCTGCAGCAATCCAACAAAACATGGCTAACTCCGGTATTACACCAGGTACTAAAAATGGTAATGGTGCCATGGCGATTGGTGCAGGATCTGTAGCTAATGGAGACTATGCAAATGCAGTAGGTACAAATGCAAAAGCTCTTGCAGATAATGCAACAGCTCTTGGTGCTAATACAACTGTAATGGCTGGTGCTACTAATTCTGTAGCTCTTGGTCAAGGTTCTGTAGCTGATCGTCCTAACACAGTGAGTGTTGGCTCTAAAGGTAACGAACGTACGATTACAAATGTAGCGCCAGGTGAAATTTCTGCTACTTCTACAGATGCTGTTAACGGCAGCCAATTGTATAGTGCAACACAAGGTACTATGAATGAATTAGCGTCTACTAAAACTCGTGTAGATCGTGTAGGTGCTATGAGCGCAGCTATGGCGTCCTTGAAACCATACTATGTAGATGGTACTGAAAAAGGTCAAATCATGGCTGGCGTAGGTGTATACCATGGTGAAAAAGCACTTGCTCTTGGTTATGGTTATGCACCAAATGATCGTTTGTTCTTAAATGCATCCGTAGGTATTGCTAAAGAAGAGCAAATGTACGGTATGGGTGCTACATGGCGTATTGGTGCTGGTGAAAGCCTAGTTAAGAAAAATAATCAAGCTATGGACAATCTTAAAGCTGAAAATGAAGAGCTTCAAGATCGCGTAGCAAAATTAGAAGCACTAGTTCAAAAGCTAGTAGAAACTAAAGCATAATCCTTTATGCACACATAAACATATGGTTGTATATATTCATGTATGAATATGTATAATGGTGAAAGCCACCACTCTTAATGAGTGGTGGCTTTTTGGTTCCACCTATTTCTAAAATATAAAAAGTATATATTTTTAGTGAGAATGTGTTAATTTTCTTGCCGAAAAATAAATAAAAAATTACAAAGTTTCGTATGAGATAAAAAATACACATACTGTTGTTAAATCATTTTATTTTCATGAATAAAGTTGAATGATAACTATACATATTGATGTATAAAAATGGAATATTTTTAGATTATATATACATAGAATAAAATAAATAATACATATATTACCTATAGTTATAAGAGTTTTGAGAAGAAAGAAATATTATTAAATATTCTGTTTTTTAGTGGTGTTCATTGTGTAGAAAAGGTAAAATATGATAAAATTATGAATTATAGTTGGAAATTATAATTGTAGTAATTTTCCATACAATTTAGTTATTAAAACTACATTTTAGAGATATATAGCATATAGTTTTTGAGGGTTAATTCGTAAAGAGGAAAGACAATGAATAAGATTTTTAAAGTAATTTGGTCTAAGTCGAAACAATGCTACATTGTAGTATCTGAAATCGCAAAGAACAAAACAGGTAAAAAGAAAATTGTAGTAGCTAGTATTTTGGCAGCACTAGCTATGGCTGGAACTATGCAAAGTGTTGATGCTGCAATTCCAGAAGGGAATGCAACTGGCAACGATGCATTTGCCATTGGCTCGCAATCTAATGTAAATGGAGCTTTTGGTTTTGCTATAGGTAATAATGCTAAGTTTAATAGTGGTACATTAGGTTTTGCTATAGGTGTAAACTCAGAGGCAAAAAGTAACCAGTCAATTGCTATTGGTTATCAAAGTAAGGCTACCGGCAGAAATAATGGTGGCGGTGGCGATCCAGCATTAGCTGTAGGTGCTGGTGCTAATGCCACTGCAGGAGGCGCAACTGCGATTGGTATGGTTGCAAATGCTTCTAATACTTTTGCTACTGCAATTGGTAAGAGTGCGGCAGCTAGTGGGGATTCATCAATTGCTATTGGTCAGAATACAAAGGCAACTCAAGAAAAAGCAATAGCGATTGGTGATGCCTCTCAAGCAACTAATATTGGTGCTACCGCATTAGGTCGATCTTCTGAAGCAACGGGATCATCAGCTACTGCATTAGGGTCTCTAGCCAGTGCTACAGGTACAACAGCTACTGCTGTGGGTATGCAAGCATCTGCATCTGGAAATGAGTCTCTAGCTATTGGTAACACTGCAAGTGCAACAAGCGGTAGAGCGTTAGCGGTTGGTACAAATGCAAAAGCTACGGGAGCAAGCTCCGTAGCTGTCGGTAGTGGTGCTGGTGGCTCTGGACCGCTAGGATTTGCAAGTAGCATAAATTCCTCTCGTTCGGTTGTTAATACGCTTAAGACTATTAATTATGCCACTACTGCAGAGGGTGATAATGCAGTTGCCTTAGGTTTTTATGCAAATGCTAAGAATACTGGGGTCGCTGTAGGTCAGAATGCTTTAGCTGCAACAGGTGGTGTAGCAATTGGTAAAGGTGTTTTTGAAGATACAAATAATAATCTTGCAGGTGGGGTTGTAATCGGCCAAGATTCTGCATCAACAGGTATTTACTCATTAGCGATGGGACGAAATGCTTTTGCTACTGGCTCTACTTCTATGGCTATGGGCTATGAGGCAAGTGCAAACGGTAACTTTGCTGTTGCGATAGGCCGAAATGTAACTGCTAATGGAACATCTACAGCTATTGGACGTCATGCGACTGCAACTAATGGTGGCTTGGCTATTGGCGGTCAAGATAATGATGCATCTAACGATAGAACAAATGCATCTGCAAAAGGTGCTGTAGCTATTGGTAAGAATACCACGGCTAGTTCAGAAGATGCCGTAGCTATTGGTACAAATGCACAGTCAAATAAGCTAGGTGCTGTTGCGTTAGGTAGTGGCTCTACAACTGCAACATCGGCTACAAATATACCTTCCGCCACAATTAATGGTATTACCTATAATTTTGCTGGTGCTACAAGCAATCCTAATATGCAAGTTTCTGTAGGTAGCGCTAGTGCAACACGACAAATTAAAAATGTCGCAGCAGGGGAAGTATCTGCTACAAGTACAGATGCTATTAATGGATCCCAATTATATGCTGTAGCAAGTGCTGTTAAACCGCTAAAATACGTATCTGTGAACTCTACATTAACAGGTACTGGTAGTAACGTTGATAATGATGGCGCACAAGCTCCAAATTCTATTGCCATAGGCCCATCTAGCACAGTTACAAAACAAAATAGCATTGCTTTTGGTAATAATGCTCAATCTTTAAGTGATGATAGTATTACTATCGGTAGAAATGCAAAAGCTGAATCTGGTCCAGCATTCACTACTACAAGTAGAGCTATTGCAATTGGTGCAAATTCTAAAGTTGCTACAAATGTAACACAAGGCATTGCTATTGGTAGTGGTAGTCTTACTGATGAAGGTGCTGTTGTTACTGGTGACCAGTCTATAGCTATTGGTGGCAATGTAAAGGTTGATGGTCATGCTGCTGTTGCTATTGGCGGTGATGATGCCAGAAAAGCTGCAGGTCAGCAAGTCTCTTATACGAATACTAATGATAATGAAGTTACGGGTACCTTACAAACTGCAATTCTTAATCTAACAGGGTATAATTTGTCTAAATACAAAGGTACTGAAGCAGGTCATGCTGGTGTAGCCTACGGTACAAGTGCTCTCGCTGGTAATGCGGGCGTTGCAATTGGTACTGCATCTGACAGTATGACTCGTATGAATGATAAAGGCCAAGTTGTTAATAATAAGCCTGTTACTAATGCTGTCGCTATTGGTACCGGTGCTCGTGCTAACTTTGACAACTCTGTAGCTATCGGTGGTGGTTCTAATACTGACCGTTATGCAACCAAACAAGTGAATGCAATTATTGATGGTGTAGAAGTTAAATGGTCTGGCGGTGAAAACATTTCTCCTGGTGACGTTGTTTCCTTCGGTGCTAAAGGTTTTGAACGTCAGCTTAAAAATGTAGCACCTGGTGAAGTTTCTCAAACAAGTACAGATGCTATCAATGGTTCTCAAATCTATTCCTTAGCGCGTAAAGTCACCAACATTATGAATGGTGGGGCAGGTAGTGTTGTTAATGTAAATGCATCAGGCGAACCTCTTACAAAGGTTGTAACAGGTACAGGGGCATCTAAGGTTGAGAAATATTATCGTACAGTAGATGTTAAGGATGATGGTACGTTAGTAAATGGTGCTACTGCACAGACTCCAACATCTTTATCCTTAGTAAATGTTGACCAAACAAATGTAAATCAACAAACACAAGTGCCTCGTACACTTGGTAATGTGGCCAATGGTGTGAAGGATAACGATGCAGTTAACATATCTCAACTAAATGCAGCTAAGGTAAAATACTTCTCTGTAAACTCTACAGTTACAGGAAACCGAGATAATACAGGGGCTACAGGTGTTAATGCTATTGCTATTGGACCTGCAGCAACAGCGACAAAGGCCCAATCTATTGCTTTAGGTAATAGTGCGACAGCAGGGGGTACTGATTCTATTGCAATTGGTAATGGTAGTGTTGCGGCAGATAAAGTTGCTCCAGTTGCAATTGGTCAAGGGGCTCAAGCCAATGGAGACTTTAGCGTTGCTTTAGGCGGGGGCAATTGGCAATTTAAGGGTGCTCAGGCTAATGGTGTTGGTACAACTGCACTTGGCACATACTCAAAGACGGCTGCAGACACAAGTTATCAAACGGTTGTGGGGTTTGGTGCTAATACAACTAAAGCTAATGCAACTGCAATTGGATATAACTCTGCAGTAAGTACTGAAGGCGGTGTTGCTCTTGGGGCGAATTCTTCTTCAAGTACAGGTCGTACTGTAGGTTATAATCCTAATGATGGACGTACAAATACATATAGTGCTCTTACAGGAAATGTAATACGTAGCACAACTGGTGCGGTAGCTGTGGGTAATGGTACAGAGGTGACACGTCAGATTACTGGAGTTGCAGCAGGTACAAATGATACTGATGCAGTTAACGTAGCACAATTGAAGAGCGTTAATCTTGCTTTTGTTGGTGATAGTGGTTTTGGTGATGTTAATCTTGCCAACAATGATACGACTAAAAGATTTGCTGTTAAAGGCGACTCTACCTACCTCACAACACGTGCCAATGGTAATTTGATTACTGTATCTGCTAATAAGAAGGATATTAGTGTTACTAATGGTACTGCTACAGCGGCTACTGGTATGGCAGATGCTAAAAATGTAGCAGAAGCGATTAATAAGGCAGTTTCACAAAATGCATATACCTGGAATTTAACGGCAGATAACGATACGGCTGGTAGTCGATCTACTATCAATAAAGAAGGTACTGTAAAATTCAGTGGTGATAAAAATATTACGGTAGCGAGAAATGGTAATACCATTACTTCAAGCTTGAATAAGTCCATTATCGTTGACTCTATGAAAGCTAATAACTCCGTTACAACGGGATCTGGTTCAAATCAAATTACCTTAGACGGTACAACTGGTGCCGTAACAGGTAAAACTTTCAGTGGCCAATCCTTTACTGCTGGCGATAATGTGTTGAGTAATACTACATTACAAATTGGCTCACCTACGAATGGTAACAATGTAACTATTACCAAAGATGGTTTGACTTCAAAAGCAGGTACTAAAACAGCTAAGTTTGGTGCTGATGGTATTGATGCAGGTGGCCAACAAATCACGAATGTGTCTAGCGGTGGCAATGTAGGAACTAATGCAGCTAATATTACGGATGTTAAGAATGCGGTATCTGATGTTACATTAAATTTAGATACAAATTCTAAAACTGGCACTGTTAAGCTCAGTGAAAGTCCACTTAAAGTAATTGGTGCTAATGGTATTAGAACTGATTTAGTTGGTACAAACAATGGTAGTCTTGTAATCGGTTTGGATCAGGCGACTGTAAATGCTACAACTAAGGGCATTGGCCTTACTGGTGATACTGGTTCTACAGGTAATAAATACCTTAAAGATGGTGATGTATCCTTTGCTGTAACTGGTGATGGTAATCTAGTGAGCACATCTGCTACTACAGCTGGTGTGAAGGTTGCAGTAAATGCGGCTAAGGTAAAAGATTTAGCTGTAGAGGCTGTTACTGTAAGTAAAGATACGCAAGTAGATAATCCTATTACAGTAACTCCTACTGCAGGGACTAATTCTAAAGATTATGCTATTGGTATTGATACTACAAAACTGGCTGGTAAAACAGACTTAACATACCGTGCTAATAATGATACAGATGCTAATGCACAAAAAGTATCCTTAGCTAAAGGTCTTAACTTTGTAAATGGTGATAATACTGTTGCAACGGTTGCTGCAGATGGCAAAGTGTCCTATGACCTTAATGCGGCTACTAAAACTAAAATTGATGAATCTGCCACTGCTGTTGCAAGAAATATCTCTCTTGGTGCAGATAGCGGTACATCATCTAGCCAATCCTTAAAAGATGGTAATGTGGCTTTCAATGTAAAAGGTGCTACTGGTGACTATGTATCTACAAAGATGAATGGTAACACTGTAGAGGTTTCTACAACTCGTGCTACCATCGATAGTGATGCAAATACAGGTGCTGCATCTGTAACCGGTAATGATGGTTTAGCTACGGCTAAAAATGTCGCGAGTGCTATTAACTCTGCTGTTAATGGTTTATCTCAAAACTTAAACATTAGTGATGGTACAACAGATAGTACTGTAGCACTTAAAAATCAAAAGTTAACTGTTACAGGTACGGGAGCAGCAACAGCGACTGTTAATAATCAAACTATTACTGTTAATGTGGCAGAGGGAACACTTTCAAATAATGCTGACGGTACTGTGAAAGCAGATACTGCAGGTGTAGCAACAACTGAAAATATTGCCGATGTTATTAATAAGTCTATCTCTGATAATCAATATAGCTGGAAACTATCTGCTAATGGCGAAGCTAATACTGCAACTGTAGGTAAAGGTGATACCGTAGATTTTGCTGGCGATACTAATATTACAGTTGATCGTAATAACAAAAATATTTCTGTTAGCCTAAATAAAAATCTTACAGACATGAACTCTATATCTCTTGGTAATGCAAGAGGGGAAACAATTTTCCTAAATGGTAGAGATGGTAGTATTAAAGCTGGTAAAGCTGAGTTTAAAGATAATGTTGGTGCTGGTTCTACTATTACAAGCGATCAGTTAAGCTTTACGAACGGTGCAACTGGTGCTAATGAGTCTACAACTACTATAGCTTTAGACACGGTATCAATTCAATCTGGACCTAATAATAGTGCTCTTACATCTAAATACCTCATGTTTAGTGATGAAGATGGTAATAATGCTGAAGGTAGTGCCAAAGGTATGGCATTCCAGGATGCAGCTGGTAAAATGGTTCAATTTAGTCTTGATGAAATCAAGGCTGGTGGCAATAAAATCCAGGAGGTAGCAGAAGGTACAGCTGATACTGATGCGGTAAATGTAAAACAGTTGAAAGACACTGTGGCAAGTCAAACATTAACCTACCGTGCCAATACTGTAGCTGATGCAGATGCTAAATCTGTAAAATTATCTAAAGGATTAGACTTTGTAGATGGAACATCCACTGTTGCTACTGTTGATAATGATGGAAAAGTATCCTTTGATTTAAATACAGCTACTAAGTCTAAGATTGATGATTCTGCTACTGCTGTAGCAAGAAATATTTCTCTTGGTGCAGATAGCGGCACAGCATCTAGCCAATCCTTAAAAGATGGCGATGTAGCTTTCAATGTAAAAGGTGCCACTGGTGACTATGTATCTACTAACATGAATGGTAACACTGTAGAAGTATCTACAAAACGTGCTACTATCAACAGTGATGCAAATACAGGTGCTGCGTCCGTAACAGGTAATGATGGTCTCGCAACAGCTAAAAATGTGGCCGATGCCATTAATAAAGCTGCTGATGCGGCTAAAGCTGGTGCGGCATGGAACCTTACAACGAACTCTAGTACTACAGATAAAACATCTGTACAAGGTGGCGATACAGTAGATCTTATCAATGGCGATAATATCCTGATTACACAAGATGGTACAGATAAAAAGCAAATTACTGTAGCTACTAAGAAAGATCTTACTGTAGATTCTGTTACAGCTGGTAATACAGTCATTAATACATCTGGTTTAACAAATGGTACAACTGCTATTACTGGTTCAGGCATCACAACTGATAAAGTGACAGTAGGCGGCATCTCCATTGATAAAACTGATGGCATCAATGCTGGTGGTAAAGCTATCTCCAATGTTGCTAGCGGTGGTACAACAGATACAAATGCAGCTAACATTGGTGACGTTAAGCAAGCCGTTGCTAATTTATCTCAAAACTTAAACATTACTGATGGTACTAATAACGGTACTGTTGACCTTAAAAACCAAAAACTTAATGTAGCAGGTGCAAATGGTGTCACTGCAACTGTAAATAATCAGACCATTACAGTTGGTTTAGATGCTAATACTGTTAATGCTACAACTAAAGGTATTGGCCTCACTGCTGATACAGGCTCTACAGGTAATAAATACCTTAAAGACGGTGATGTATCCTTTGCCGTAACTGGTGATGGCAATCTTGTGAGCACATCTGCTACTGCAGCTGGTGTGAAAGTTGCGGTTGATGCAGCTAAGGTAAAAGACTTGGCTGTAGACGCTGTTACAGTAAGTAAAGATGCTCAAGCAGATAATCCTATTACAGTAACTCCAACAGCGGGTACTAACTCTAAAGATTATGCTATCGGTATCGATACTACGAAGCTTGCAGCTAAAACTGATTTAACATACCGTGCAAATAATGATACTGATGCTAATGCAAAGAAAGTATCCTTAGCTAAAGGTCTTAACTTTGTAAACGGTACATTAACAACTGCCTCTATCGATAACGATGGGGTGGTAAAATACGATGTAAATACAGCTGCTATCACTGCTGGTACAGATGGCACCGTAACAGGTCCAACTACAGATGGCGTAGCAACAGCACAAAACGTAGCTGATGCAATTAACGCAGCTAAAAAAGCATCTAAAGCTGAAATTACTGCTAATACTGGTGAAGCAGCAAATGCTACAACAGGTAATGTGACCCTTACATCTACTGCCGCTGCTGATGGTCATACTATTTACGACGTAAAACTCAATGACAAAGTGACCCTTGGTACTGGTGCTAATGCTGTAACAATCGATGGTACAGCTGGTAAAGCAACTGTTGGTACTGCTGTTGTAGATGGTGTGAATAACACAATTACAACTGGTGGAGCAAGCCCTGTTACACTAGATGGTGCAACAGGTACAATTACAGGTAAAACTGCTAATATTGGTGGTGTGACTGTAAATGGCACAACAAATGATATTACTGGTTTATCCAATACAACTGTAACTGGTGCGGACTTTGCAACAAAAGGTCGCGCTGCTACAGAGGAACAATTAAAAGCAGTAACTAGTGCAACTGCATTGAAGTTCACTGGGGATGTAGCTACTAATACGGGATCTATCAACCTTAAAGATGATACATTCGGGATTAAAGGTGATGGTAAATACATTACTACCGATGTAAATGGCAAGGATGTAAATCTCACAGTATCTGAAGCAGAGGTTAAAAAATCTGCTGTAGCTGCTGTAACAGTAAGCACAGATACAACGGATGCTAACAATCCAATTTCTGTAACACCAACAACAAGTGCGGATGGTACAACAAAGGATTACAAGGTAACAATTGATGGCACTAAGATTGCGAATAAGACAAACTTGTCCTATAAAGCAAATGATGGTACAGCGAAACAAGTTTCTTTGGCAGATGGTTTGAACTTCAAAAATGGTACTCTTACAACAGCATCCATCGATGATGCAGGTGTTGTAAAATACGATGTAAATACAGCTGCTATCACAGCTGGTACAGATGGTACCATTACAGGTCCAACTACAGATGGCGTTGCAACGGCACAAAACGTAGCTGATGCGATTAACGCAGCTAAAAAAGCAGCTAAAACAGAAATCACTGCTAATACTGGTGAAGCAGCAAATGCTACAACAGGTAATGTAACTCTTACATCTACTACAGCTGCTGATGGTCATACAATCTATGATGTAAAACTCAAAGATACAGTGACCCTTGGTACTGGAGCTAATGCTGTAACAATTGATGGTACAGCTGGTAAAGCTACTGTTGGTACTGCAGTTGTAGATGGTGTAAATAACACGATCACTACTGGCGGTGCTAACGCAGTGTCCTTAGATGGTGCAGCAGGTACTGTTACTGGTTTGACTAATAAAGATTGGACCCCTGGCGTAACTAAAGCCGTAACTGGTCGTGCTGCTACAGAAGATCAATTACAAAAGGTAGCAGATGCCGCATCTAGCCAAACTTGGAACATTACGGCAGATAAAGCAGGTACAACTGGTGCTCAAACAGGTACTAAGAAAAATGCTACTGTTGGTAAAGATCAAACTGTTGAGTTAGTGGCAGGGGATAACCTTACAATCAATCAGGATGAACGTAAGTTTACATATTCCTTGAATAAAGACCTTACTGGTTTGACAAGTGTATCTGTTGGTGATGGTACAACTGAAACCATTAAACTTGATGGTGCTACAGGTAAAGTGACTGCTAAGAATGCAGTGATTGGTGGCGTAACTGTTGACGGAGATAACAGTCATGTGACTGGTCTATCCAATACAACATGGAATGGTACGGCTACAACTGGTCGTGCAGCTACTGAAGATCAATTGAAAGCTGTAGCCGATACAGCGAAAGCGACAAGTGATGCAGTTAACTTGAAATTCTCTGGCGATACTAATACATCTGCTGGTGTAGTCAATCTTAAAGATGATACATTCAACATCGTTGGTGATGGTAAATATGTAACTACCGACGCAAACGGTAAAGATTTAACTGTAAAAGTATCTGAAGCAGAGGTTAAGAAATCTGCCGTAGCAGCTGTAACAGTAAGCACAGATACAACGGATGCCAACAATCCAATTTCTGTAACACCGACAACAAGTGCGGATGGTACAACTAAGGATTACAAGGTAACGATTGATGGTACTAAGATTGCGAATAAGACAAACTTGTCTTATAAAGCAAATGATGGTACAGCCAAACAAGTTTCCTTGGCAGATGGGTTGAACTTCAAAAATGGTACTCTTACAACAGCATCCATCGATGATGCAGGTGTTGTAAAATACGATGTAAATACAGCAACAATCACTGCTGGTACAGATGGTACCATTACAGGCCCAACTACAGATGGCGTTGCAACGGCACAAAATGTAGCTGATGCGATTAACGCAGCTAAAAAAGCATCTAAAACTGAAATTACAGCTAATACAGGTGAAGCAGCAAATGCCACAACAGGTAATGTAATCCTTACATCTACTACAGCTGCTGACGGTCATACAATCTACGACGTAAAACTCAACGACAAAGTGACCCTTGGTACTGGAGCTAATGCTGTAACAATTGATGGTACAGCTGGTAAAGCTACTGTTGGTACTGCAGTTGTAGATGGTGTAAATAACACAATTACAACTGGTGGTGCGAATGCCGTTACATTAGACGGCGCAACGGCAAAAGTGACTGCTGGCGTAACAACTGTTGATGGCGTGACTGGCACAATTACCACTGGTGGTACAAACTCTGTTAAGGTAGATGGTGCAACTGGTACAGTGACTGGTTTAACTAATAAAGATTGGACTCCTGGCGTAACTAAAGCCGTAACTGGTCGTGCTGCCACAGAAGATCAATTACAAAAGGTAGCAGATGCCGCATCTAGCCAAACTTGGAATATTACAGCAGATAAAGCTGGCACAACTGGTGCTCAAACAGGTACTAAGAAAAATGCTACTGTTGGTAAGGATCAAACTGTTGAGTTAGTTGCAGGTGATAATCTTGCAATCAACCAAGATGAACGTAAGTTTACTTATTCCTTGAATAAAGATCTTGCTGGCTTAACGAGTGTATCTGTTGGTACTGGTACAACTGAAACCATTAAACTTGATGGCGCAACTGGTAAAGTGACTGCTAAGAATGCAGCTATTGGCGGCGTAACGGTTGATGGAGATAACAGCCATGTAACTGGCCTATCCAATACAACATGGAATGGTACAGCTACCACTGGTCGTGCAGCTACTGAAGATCAATTGAAAACTGTAGCCGATACTGCTAAAGCGACAACTGATGCAGTTAACTTGAAATTCTCTGGCGATACTAATACATCTGCTGGCGTAGTCAATCTTAAAGACGATACATTCAACATCGTTGGCGATGGTAAATATGTAACTACCGACGCAAACGGTAAAGATTTGACTGTAAAAGTATCTGAAGCAGAGGTTAAAAAGTCTGCTGTAGCAGCTGTAACAGTAAGCACAGATACAACGGATGCCAACAATCCAATTTCTGTAACACCGACAACAAGTGCGGATGGTACAACTAAGGACTACAAGGTAATGATTGATGGTACTAAGATTGCGAATAAGACAAACTTGTCTTACAAAGCAAATGATGGTACCGCTAAACAAGTTTCCTTGGCAGATGGCCTTAACTTCAAGAATGGTACATTAACAACTGCTTCTATTGATGATGCAGGGGTTGTGAAATACGATGTAAATACAGCAACTATCACTGCTGGTACAGATGGTACCATTACAGGCCCAACTACAGATGGCGTTGCAACAGCACAAAATGTAGCTGATGCGATTAACGCAGCTAAAAAAGCAGCTAAAACAGAAATCACTGCTAATACTGGTGAAGCAGCAAATGCTACAACAGGTAATGTAACCCTTACATCTACTACAGCTGCTGACGGTCATACAATCTACGACGTAAAACTCAACGACAAAGTGACCCTTGGTACTGGATCTAATGCTGTAACAATCGATGGTACAGCAGGTAAAGCTACAATTGGTTCCTCCGTTGTGGATGGTGTGAATAACACAATTACAACTGGTGGTGCTAATGCAGTTGCCTTAGATGGTGCAGCTGGCACTGTGAAAACTGGTACTGTAACCGTAACTGGTGGCACTACAAACGATATTACAGGCTTGTCTAATACCACTGTAAATAGTGCAGACTTTGCAACAAAAGGCCGTGCCGCTACGGAAGAACAATTGAAAAAGGTAGGGGAACAAACATGGCAAATCACTGCAGACAAAGATGCTACTACATCTGGAGCTCAAACAGGTGCTAAGAAGGATGCTAAGGTTGGTAAAGACGACAAAGTTCAATTGATCGCTGGCGAAAACCTCACAGTGAACCAAAACGAACGAGACTTCACATACTCCTTGAATAAAGACCTTGTGAAGATGAACTCTGCAACCTTTGAAGCCACAGGTGGTAAAACAACTGTTATTACAGGCGATAGCATCGCTCAAACTGACGGCACTAAGACCAATACATCTACAGCCGCTGGTAATACAGTAGCTGATGGTGGTAAATCTACAGCAACTACAGCTGATGGTACGACTGTAACTAATGGTGCTGACTCCACTGCAACAACAGCAGCAGGTACAACGGTAACTTCTGCGAATGGTAATACTAATTACGCAGCTGATGGTGTACGTATCAATACAACAGGTAAAAATCCTGTATCCTTAACAGACACTGGCTTAGATAATGGCAATAATGTTATTAAAAATGTAGCAAGTGGTCATGTAAATAATGATGATACAGACAATACAAATGCAGCTAATATTGCAGATGTTAAAAAAGCTACTACAACTGTAACTGCTAACAATGGTGAAGCAGCAAATGCTACAACAGGTAATGTAACTCTTACATCTACTACGGCTGCTGATGGTCATACAATCTATGACGTAAAACTCAATGACAAAGTGACCCTTGGTACTGGAGCTAATGCTGTAACAATTGATGGTACAGCAGGTAAAGCTACAATTGGTTCCTCTGTTGTAGACGGTGTAAATAACACAATTACAACTGGTGGTGCTAATGCAGTTGCCTTAGATGGTGCTGCAGGGACTGTGAAAACTGGTACTGTAACCGTAACTGGTGGTACTACAAACGATATTACAGGTTTGTCTAACACAACTGTAAATGCTGCAGACTTTGCAACCAAAGGCCGTGCCGCTACGGAAGAACAATTAAAAGCAGTTGGGGAACAAACATGGCAAATCACGGCAGACAAAGATGCTACTACATCTGGTAACCAAACAGGTACTAAGAAGGATGCTAAGGTTGGTAAAGACGACAAAGTTCAATTGATCGCTGGTGAAAACCTCACAGTGAACCAAAACGAACGAGACTTCACATACTCCTTGAATAAAGACCTTGTGAAGATGAACTCTGCAACCTTCGAAGCAACAGGTGGTAAAACAACTATTATTACAGGCGATAGCATCGCTCAAACTGACGGCACTAAAACCAATACATCTACAGCAGCTGGTAATACAGTAGCTGATGGTACTAAGTCCACAGAAACAACTGCAGCTGGTCAAGTAATTAAAGATGGTGCTAAGACTAATACATCTACAGTTGATGAAAACATATTAGTGGATGGTACAAAATCCAATAAAACTACTGTAGATAGCAATGTAATTGATGATGGCAATGGTAATGTAAACACATCTAATGCTACATCTAATACAATTACAGATGGTACAAATACAAGTACAATCACTGCTGGTAAAGCAACTATTGGTTCCTCCATTATTGATGGTGTAAATAACACATTCACCACTGGTGGTGCTAATGCCGTTAAGTTAGATGGTACAGCAGGTACTGTGAAAACTGGTACTGTAACCGTAACTGGTGGTACTACAAACGACATTACTGGCTTGTCCAATACAACTGTAACAGCAGCTGACTTTGCAACCAAAGGCCGTGCCGCTACGGAAGAACAATTGAAAGCAGTAGGGGAACAAACATGGCAAATCACGGCAGACAAAGATGCCGCTACATCTGGTAATCAAACAGGTACTAAGAAGGATGCTAAGGTTGGTAAAGACGACAAAGTTCAATTGATCGCTGGTGAAAACCTCACAGTAAACCAAAACGAACGAGACTTTACATACTCCTTGAATAAAGACCTTGTGAAGATGAACTCTGCAACCTTCGAAGCTACAGGTGGTAAAACAACTGTTATTACAGGCGATAGCATCGCTCAAACTGACGGCACTAAGACCAATACATCTACAGCTGCTGGTAACACAGTAGTTGATGGTGGTAAATCTACAGCAACTACAGCTGATGGCACAACTGTAACTAATGGTGCTGACACTACAGCAACAACTGCAGCAGGTACAACAGTAACTAATGCGAACGGTAATACTAAATATGCCGCTGATGGTGTACGTATCAATACAACAGGTAAAAACCCTGTATCCTTGACTGATGCTGGTTTAGATAATGGCAATAATGTTATTAAAAATGTAGCAAGTGGTCATGTAAATAATGATGATACAGATAACACAAATGCAGCTAATATTGCAGATGTGAAAAAAGCTACCACAACTGTAACTGCTAACAATGGTGAAGCAGCAAATGCTACAACCGGTAATGTAACTCTTACATCTACTACGGCTGCTGATGGTCATACAATCTATGATGTAAAACTCAACGACAAAGTGACCCTTGGTACTGGAGCTAATGCTGTAACAATCGATGGTACTGCTGGTAAAGCTACTGTTGGTACTGCTGTTGTCGATGGTGTAAATAACACAATCACTACAGGTGGTGCTAATGCAGTTGCCTTAGATGGTGTTGCAGGTACTGTGAAAACTGGTACTGTAACCCTAACTGGTGGTACTACAAACGATATTACAGGTTTGTCTAACACAACTGTAAATGCTGCTGACTTTGCAACAAAAGGTCGTGCCGCTACGGAAGAACAATTAAAAGCAGTTGGGGAACAAACATGGCAAATCACTGCAGACAAAGATGCTACTACATCTGGTACTCAAACAGGTACTAAGAAGGATGCTAAGGTTGGTAAAGACGACAAAGTTCAATTGATCGCTGGCGAAAACCTCACAGTGAACCAAAACGAACGAGATTTCACATACTCCTTGAATAAAGACCTTGTGAAGATGAACTCTGCAACCTTCGAAGCCACAGGTGGTAAAACAACTGTTATTACAGGTGATAGCATCGCTCAAACTGACGGCACTAAGACCAATACATCTACAGCCGCTGGTAATACAGTAGCTGATGGTACTAAGTCCACAGAAACAACTGCAGCTGGTCAAGTGATTAAAGATGGTGCTAAGACTAATACATCTACAGTTGATGAAAACACATTAGTTGATGGTGCAAAATCTAATAAGACTACTGTAGATAGTAATGAAATTGATGATGGTAATGGCAATGTAAACACATCCAATGCTACATCCAATACAATTACTGATGGTACAAATACAAGTACAATCACTGCTGGTAAAGCAACTATTGGTTCCTCCATTATTGATGGTGTAAATAACACATTCACCACTGGTGGTGCTAATGCCGTTAAGTTAGATGGTGCTGCAGGTACTGTGAAAACTGGTACTGTAACCGTAACTGGTGGCACTACAAACGACATTACTGGCTTGTCCAATACAACTGTAACAGCAGCTGACTTTGCAACAAAAGGCCGTGCCGCTACGGAAGAACAATTGAAACAAGTAGGGGAACAAACATGGCAAATCACTGCAGACAAAGATGCTACTACATCTGGTAACCAAACAGGGACTAAGAAAGATGCTAAAGTTGGTAAAGACGACAAAGTTCAATTGATCGCAGGTGAAAACCTCACAGTGAACCAAAACGAACGAGACTTCACATACTCCTTGAATAAAGACCTTGTGAAGATGAACTCTGCAACCTTCGAAGCAACAGGTGGTAAAACAACTATTATTACAGGCGATAGCATTGCGCAAACTGATGGTACTAAGACAAATAAATCTACAGCGGCTGGTAATACAGTAGCTGATGGTACTAAGTCCACAGAAACAACTGCAGCTGGTCAAGTGATTAAAGATGGTGCTAAGACTAATACATCTACAGTTGATGAAAACACATTAGTTGATGGTACAAAATCCAATAAAACTACTGTAGATAGCAATGTAATTGATGATGGCAATGGCAATGTAAATACATCCAATGCTACATCCAATACAATTACTGATGGTACAAATACAAGTACAATCACTGCTGGTAAAGCAACTATTGGTTCCTCCATTATTGATGGTGTAAATAACACATTCACCACTGGTGGTGCTAATGCCGTTAAGTTAGATGGTGCTGCAGGTACTGTGAAAACTGGTACTGTAACCGTAACTGGTGGCACTACAAACGACATTACTGGCTTGTCTAATACAACTGTAAATAGTGCAGACTTTGCAACCAAAGGCCGTGCCGCTACGGAAGAACAATTGAAACAAGTAGGGGAACAAACATGGCAAATCACGGCAGATAAAGATGCCGCTACATCTGGTAACCAAACAGGTACTAAGAAGGATGCTAAGGTTGGTAAAGACGACAAAGTTCAATTAATCGCTGGTGAAAACCTCACAGTGAACCAAAACGAACGAGACTTCACATACTCCTTGAATAAAGACCTTGTGAAGATGAACTCTGCAACCTTCGAAGCAACAGGTGGTAAAACAACTGTTATTACAGGCGATAGCATTGCGCAAACTGACGGTACTAAGACAAATAGATCTACAGCGGCTGGTAATACAGTAGCTGATGGTGGTAAATCTACAGCAACTACAGCTGATGGGACGACTGTAACTAATGGTGCTGACTCCACTGCAACAACAGCAGCAGGTACAACGGTAACTTCTGCGAATGGTAATACTAATTACGCAGCTGATGGTGTACGTATCAATACAACAGGTAAAAACCCTGTATCCTTGACTGATGCTGGTTTAGATAATGGCAATAATGTTATTAAAAATGTAGCAAGTGGTCATGTAAATAATGATGATACAGACAATACAAATGCAGCTAATATTGCAGATGTTAAAAAAGCTACTACAACTGTAACTGCTAACAATGGTGAAGCAGCGAATGCTACAACCGGTAATGTAACTCTTACATCTACTACGGCCGCTGATGGTCATACTATTTACGACGTAAAACTCAAAGATACAGTGACCCTTGGTACTGGAGCTAATGCAGTAACAATCGATGGTACAGCAGGCAAAGCTACAATTGGTTCCTCTGTTGTAGATGGTGTAAATAACACAATCACTACAGGTGGTGCTAACGCAGTTACCTTAGATGGTGCGGCAGGTACTGTGAAAACTGGTACTGTAACCGTAACTGGTGGTACTACAAACGATATTACAGGCTTGTCTAATACCACTGTAAATAGTGCAGACTTTGCAACAAAGGGCCGTGCCGCTACGGAAGAACAATTGAAACAAGTAGGGGAACAAACATGGCAAATCACTGCAGACAAAGATGCCGCTACATCTGGTGCTCAAACAGGTACTAAGAAGGATGCTAAGGTTGGTAAAGACGACAAAGTTCAATTGATCGCTGGCGAAAACCTCACAGTAAACCAAAACGAACGAGACTTCACATACTCCTTGAATAAAGACCTTGTGAAGATGAACTCTGCAACCTTCGAAGCAACAGGCGGTAAAACAACTGTTATTACAGGTAATAGCATCGCGCAAACTGATGGTACTAAGACAAATAGATCTACAGCGGTTGGTAATACAGTAGCTGATGGTACTAAGTCCACAGAAACAACTGCAGCTGGTCAAGTGATTAAAGATGGTGCTAAAACTAATACATCTACTGTTGATGAAAACACATTAGTGGATGGTGCTAAATCTAACAAAACAACTGTAGACAGCAATGTAATTGATGATGGCAATGGTAATGTAAATACATCCAAAGCTACCTCCAATACAATTACTGATGGTACAAATACTACAGAAGCAACAGCTAGTACTGTAACTGTCAAAGATAATGCTGGTAACAGCACAGTTATCACTAAAGATACGATTACAACAGGTACTGGTGCTAATAAGGTGACTGTTGATGGTACTGCTGGTAAAGTAACTGCAGGTTCTGCAGTTATAGATGGTGTGAATAACACAATCACTACAGGTGGTGCTAACACTGTTAAATTAGATGGTGCTGCAGGTACTGTTACTGGTTTAACAAATACAGCATGGACACCAGGTGTTACAAAAGCTGTTTCTGGTCGAGCTGCAACAGAAGATCAATTACAACAAGTATCTGATGCAGTAGGTGCTGGTTGGAATATAAACTCTGGTACAGTAGCTGGTTCCACTGGTGAAGCTAATGGCTCTGCTAAGACTAAGATCTCTAGTGGTGAAGAGGTTCAATTACAGGCTGGCAATAACCTCATTATTGACCAAAATGGTAAAACTTTAGCGTACTCCTTAAACAAAAATCTTAAAGATATGGAGTCTGCTATATTCAATGCCACTGGTGGTAAAACAACTGTTATCAAAGGCGATAGTATCGTTCAAACTGATGGTGGTAAAACGAATACATCTAATGCGGCTGGTAACACTGTTGTAGATGGTACAAAATCCACAGCCACTACGGCAGCGGGGACTACTATCACTGATGGTGCTAAGACGAATACAAATACAGCAGATAAAAATGTAATCGATGATGGTGCAGGTAATACAAACACATCAAATGCCACATCTAATACGATTGCTGATCCGAATGGCAATACGAATACTGCGACAGCAACTAGCAATACTTTGGCAGATAATGCGGGTAACTCTAACGTATCTAATGCTACAAGCAATAATTTGACAGATAATGCAGGTAACTCTAATATATCTAATGCGACTAGCAATATATTGAAAAATGCTGCTGGTGATGAAACTAAGGTTGACGCTAAAGGTGCTACTGTTAAAGATGCAGCTGGTAATACAACAAATGTTGCTTCTACTGGTGCAACAGTAACAAATGCAGCAGGCGATACAACTAAGGTTGAAGCGACTGGTACAACTGTAGCCGATGCTGCTGGCAACAAGGCTACTTTCACTAAGGATGGTGTAACAATTACAAAACCTGGTAAAGATACAGTGTCTTTAACTGGCAATGGCCTTGATAATGGCAATAATAAGATTGTTAATGTAGCAGATGGTACAAATGACACAGATGCTGTGAATGTACGTCAATTAGATGCTAAAACTAAGGCGGCAACAACTGAATTAACTGCTAATGGTGGTGAAAGCGCCGATAATACTACAGGCAATATTGTGTTGACTAAAACTACTGCTCCCGATGGTCATATCGTTTACGACAACAAGTTAAATGATAAGATTACCTTGGGTGCAGCGGATCCAACAAAAGCGATTACTGTGGATGGTACAAATGGTACGATCAAAGCTGGTAAAGATGGTAATGCTGTAGCGATTAATGGTACAGATGGTACTATTAAAGCTGGTGATGGTACAAATGCTGTTGCTATTGATGGTGTTAATGGTTCTGTGAAAGTAGCAGATAAGATTGCTCTTAATGGTAAGGATGGTAAAGCTGCTATTGGTACTGTAGGTATTGATGGCAAAGATGGCATCATTACTACAGGTGGCAATAATCCTGTTGCAGTAAATGGTAAAGATGGTGTTGTAACAGGTTTGACTAATAAAACGTGGGACCCTAACAATATTACTTCTGGCCGCGCAGCCACTGAAGATCAAGTACAATCTGCTGTAGCTAATGCAGGCTGGGACGCAACAGTTGGCACAGAAGGCTCTGGTGTAAATAGCACACCAAATGCAACACCAGAAAAAATTAGACCAAATGAAACGCTTACTTTTAAAGCGGGCAATAATATGATGGTTAGCCAAAAAGGTAAAACAATTAGTTATGCTGTAAATCCAGAGCTTACAGATATGAAATCTGCTACATTTAAAGATGCAGCGGGTAATACAACTGTCACAAATGGTAATGGCATGACAATTACACCTGGTAGTGCAAATCCTAACAATCCTAATGCAGGTCCTGTATCCTTGACTAAGGATGGCCTCAATAATGGTAACAATCAAATTAAAGGTGTAGCACCTGGTTCTGATGATACAGATGCAGTGAATATTGGTCAGTTAAAAGCATCTAATGCTAAAATTGGCGATGCTATTGGTCAAGTAGCAGGTGAAGTACAACGTGTTGGTGCTCATGCAGCAGCCATGGCAGCGTTGAAGCCAATCCAATATGATCCATTAGAACCAACTCAAGTTATGGCTGGTGTTGGTAACTATCGTGGTGAAACAGCAGCTGCCCTTGGTCTTGCGCATTATACGAACGAAAATACTATGTTCAATGTAGGTGTTTCCGTTGGTGGTAACCATAATATGGTGAATGCTGGTGTAACCCATAAATTTGGTTCTAGCCCAGAAAAGAAAAACATTCCTGATCGTTACAAAGCAGGTCCTATTAGCTCTGTGTATGTAATGCAAGATGAGGTATCTAGCCTCAAGAAGGAAAATGCTGAACAAAAATATGTTATTGCTGATCAAGCAGCTCGTCTAAACACATTGGAAGCTGAAAATGAACGTCAACGTCAAGAATTGGCTGAAACAAAACAAGGGTTAGATGACTTGCGTGCAGCAGTAGATAGACTGTTGGCATCCAAAGGTTAATAATTGAAAATAATTATCACTACATAGGTTAAATAATTATTGACCTATAAACTTAAGAACCTCTTATACTCTGATATACCTGGTGGGGTATAATCAAGTGCTATAAGAGGTTCTTTTGCATTTTTGATATATATTCTTATGTAAAATGCATTATACATGAATGACTACTCATATGTTCTGTGATATAATATTTAAGATATTAGGGGTTGAGAATTTTGCCCCACCTTGTATGATCTTACATGAATAGGAGTTACTATGTTAGCACGCATACAACGATGGCTTTCAGTTGATACCATGTTGCCCGCTGCAGAGCGGTTAGGTCCGGTAGGGACGACAAAGCAACTGTATGGTAATTATTTGAAAATTGCTTGGCCGGCTACATTACAAGGCTTGATGTTACAATTTATGACAGCCATCGATTTGGCAATGGTTGGGGCACTCGGTGCGTCTGCGCTTGCGTCGGTAGGTATTATGGGACAGCCTGAAATGGTGATGCTCATTTTCTGTCGCGCTTTATCTATTGCTATTACCGCTATCATAGCTCGCCGTCATGGTGAAGGTGATGTAGATGGTATGAATGCAGTTCTTAAGCAGTCTATATTATTGAATTTCTTAATATACGTGCCTTTATTAGTGATATGTTTCTTTAATTTAGAGCATATTTTACGCTTTACTGGCGCAGAAGATGGTTATATAGAAACCGCTGTCTGGTATGGTCGTTTCATTGTTATCAGCCTTATTTTTCAGTCCTTTAGCCAAATTGTAGGGGCTGCACTAATCGGATACGGTAATACAAAAGTCATTTTTAAATCGAATGTAGTAGGGAACATTTTAAATACCATTATGAACTTTTTCTTGATTTATGGTATTGGGTTCTTTCCTGAGCTCGGTGTTATGGGGGCAGGGGTGTCCACTATGATCAGTAGTGCTCTTATTGCTTTGTTGCTATTGCGTACTATCTCACAGCATACGACTACAGGATTAACATTGCGACATCCATCCAAATGGACCTTTGAAAGACCTGTACTTCATACTATGTTTCACGTTGGGGGCAGCTCTCTAGGGGAGCAGTTCTTTGAACGTTTTGGTATGTATACATACACCATGATTGTTGCTTCCTTAGGTGCAGTACCATTGGCAGCACACTATGTATGTATGAACTTAATGGATATATTCTATTACTTTGCCATGGGACTTGGCTTTGCGGGAGCATCTCATACGGGGCAAAACCTTGGGCATAAACGTCCAGATATTGCACGTGTCTATGGTAATATCGGTGCTCGAATTGGACTGATTGTGGGCCTTGTAAGCGCCTTGATATTTATTGGTCCTGGAGACTTTTTGGTACAACTTTATACTCGTGAAAGTGAAGTAGTACTTCTTTCTGGTTCTTTGATGGGAATCATGGCAATAGCGGCTTTCCCACAAGCTTTACAGCAAGTATATTCTGGTGTATTAAAAGGAGCAGGGGATACGTATTACATTATGAAATATTCCCTTGTAAGCGTAGCCATCATTCGCCCCATAATTACTTATCTATTATGTATTACATTAGGATTAGGTTTGTTAGGGGCGTGGCTATCCTTATGCTTTGATCAGTCCTTACGCTTATGCTGTTCCTATTTGCGATTTATTAAAGGTGCATGGCAGAATAAGATTGTCTAATACTCTGTAAATATAGTTAGTAATCAATCTTGACTATCATTTAGCATATAAATTTTCATATAAAATCTAAAATTAAAAATGTTCGATATATAGAGAGAAGATGCAGATAAAATCTATACAATTATGTTTGTTATTACTTTCTATATTGAAAATATCAAAATAGTTTATGAGAGGTTTATGAAAATTATCTTGTATATTCAAATTATTTGATGTACAATACAAAATGTGGAAAAAATGACACATTGGGGAATGTGTCGTCTGACCAGAAACTTCTGATTTCACGTATATATGTAAGGGATATATATAAGAAACGATAAAAGCCTCCTTAGTGCATACTGAGGGGGCTTTTACTCGTTTTGTTATAGTTAAATTTATTAGATTAAGTAATAATAGGTTTTATGAAATTATATCAAAGAAAATCGTTGATAGAATTGAAAAGTGTTTATACTACTGCTATGGTAGAAGCTATCTACTTTCACAGACATCATAGTTATAAGTTTCTTAAGTAGATTATCAGTAACATATTGATAATCTATAAAAAAACAATAAATAAAATTAATAATATTTTAATTAATGTATATCTATAAAATCATATGAGTGTTATAAAAAAGAGGAGATAAAAGGGATTTAAAATTTTATAATTATAAGATTTTTATATAGATAAATTTCGAAAAATTCATGATAGGTTCATAAAAGATATTGAAATTTATCGAAAAGTTGTGTAAAATGAAAGTATATTATTACCAAGGCCCTGTGTATTGTTATGGGCTATTTTTGGAGGGAATTATAATGAACAAAAAATTATTAGCTTTATTGGCAGTTGCTGCTGTAGGCGTATCCGTTGCTGGTGCAACTCCACAAACTCAATTCAACAAAGGCGAATTCCAAGTTGATCTTGGCGCAGCTCATTCTAAAGCAAAAACTGAAGCTTGGAATGCTGACGCAAAATGGAACTTCGATGGTGCTGTAACATATGGCTTGACTGATAAAACAGCATTGCAATACCAATATCATGGTTTGAATGATAAATTAGGTGGTATTGGCTACAGCGACAAAATGCACGAAGTGAACGTAGTTCAATCCTTGAACAAGAACTTCGCAGTATATGGTGGTTATGCACACATTTCTGGCGATGATTTCGCTAAAGCAAACAACATTGCACAAGTAGGTGTAATTGGTAAAGCTAACCTTGGCTCTAAAGTAGAAGTTTATGGTAAAGCTGGTGTAGGTACTAAGAAAACTTCCACTTGGGAAGCAGGCTTAGGCTACAAAGTTAACGAAGACTGGGATATCAATGCTGGTTACCGTTATATCAACACTAAACGTGATGATGTTTCCAACATCTCCTTCCAAGGTCCTGTAGTTGGCTTGTCTTACCGTTTCGGTGGCCAAAAATCTGTTGCTCCTGTAGCAACTCCAGCTCCAGCTCCTGTATACACTCCAGCTCCAGCTCCTGTAGTAGAAGCTCCTGTATACAAAACTCCTAAATTGGATTACTATGTACAATCCATCTACTTCGATTCCGACCAAGATGTTGCTCGTGCCGACCAATATCCAAACTTAACAGCTGCTGTAAACGCTGCTCACCAATACTCTCAAGACCAAGTTAAATTGTTAGGTAATGCTGATACTGATGCAAACCCTCAATACAATATTGGTTTGTCCGAACGCCGCGTACAATACGTAGCTCAATACTTAGTAAATAATGGCGTATCTGCTGATCGCTTCATCGGTATCGCTAATGGCGACACTAAACCAGTGGCAACTAACTCCACTGCAGCTGGTAAAGCTGAAAACCGTCGTGTAGACGTTTACATTCACCGCTAATCTCTAAACTAATTTAGATTAGACATACAATAAAGTCCACCTTCTATCATGCTCTCGTGTTCATCGGGGGACCGAGCATGTGATAAGGTGGACTTTTATGTTATACTAAACTTGCAAACAATCGTAGGTCATACAATGTTCATTAAGCTTTGATAATGTATGCGGTGTGAGTATAGTAAAGTAGGTTATATATGAAAAAATTTAAATATTACAAACCGCTCATAGGTGCTATCATACTAGCTGGTGTTATGATCATGATGGCCCTTAGAATAAGTGATATTGCTAGTGCCATTGATGCTATTATTACAGCATTTGTTCCACTTATTGTAGGTGCCTGTATTGCTTTTGTGCTAGATATTTTAGTAGTGCGCTATGAGCGATGGCTATGGCCTAAGAGTGAATCTGGATGGAGGTATAAGATACGACGACCTCTCAGTCTTGTATTATCTTTTGTGACAATTAGCGTAATCGTGTATTTTATTGCCCGTATGGCGCTTCCTCAATTGGTTCATTCTATGTCGATTATTGTGGCGTCTTCGCCTCAACTGTATACAGAGTTCCAAACTTGGATGCACCATCTTACAGAGACGATTCCAATGGCATCTAACCAGACACTTATGGACACGTTGAGTGGTGAAAGTATCGTTAAGTATACTCGTGAATGGGGGACTAAAGGCGGTACATACATCGTTAATGCAATGGGCACAGTTTTATCTTGGACGTTAAATATCGGTCTTGGATTGATCTTTGCTATTTATATGCTCCTTGATAAAGAACGCCTTATGATGCAAGGCAAACGTATTGTAAAAGCCTATGCATCTGATGAATGGGTGAATCGTGTTAGTTATGTAACCCGTGTGGCAGTTCAAACATTTAGTAATTTCTTTGTAGGACAGTTTATTGACGCCTTGATTTTAGGTGTTATGGTAGGTATTACATTATGGTTGTTCAATATTGAATACGCTACAACCATTGCCTGCGTAATTGGCCTTACTGGTTTGATTCCATTGCTTGGCATCTATGTCGGTGGTGTTATCGGTGCAGTTATGTTGCTCACTGTTAACCCTATGGATGCGTTAATTTACGTGATTATTTTAGAAGTGATTCATCAAATTGAAAGCAACTTCATTTATCCTAAAATCGTCGGTAACTCCGTTGGTTTGCCGGGATTATGGGTATTTGCTGCGGTTATCGTAGGTGGTAGCTTGATGGGGGTCACTGGCATGTTGATTGGTGTTCCTTTAGTAGCTACATGCTATAAATTACTTATGTCTGATGTAGATGAACGACTTGCATCAAATGAAGGTTTATAGTATATTGTCTAAATAATATGATTGTTAATGTATGTTTTGTGTGCTGTTGATTATGGCACGGACTTATAGTAATTCTAGTATGTGAATTACTTTTACATTGTTAAAAGTATCGCATATAGTAGGAGGATATGTAATGAATAAAAAGTTAATTTCTATGGCATTAACTGGTGTATTGGCAGTAGGTGTATTGTCTGTTGCTACACCAAGTGTGGCAGATGCACGTAAAACAAAGCCAGAAACAAGTACTGATATTTCTGTACAACGTGCACCAGGCGAGTCCATGGTTATGACTATGAGCAAAATTGGTACTATTTTCCAAAATCGCTTCCCGAATGCTGCGCTTCACTCCGTAGAGCTTAACTCTAACGATTTAAACTATGGCTACAAAGTTGTTGGCTATAGTAAATATCATCAATACAAGATGAAAATCGACGTAATCACTGGTAATACTTCCAATATGGAAGAAGGTGGCAAACCTAAAAAAATTATCGGTGAAATCTTCAATAAAGATCGAGTAATTGAATCTGCTCAAGCAGAACGCGTTGCTAAACAACAACTCGGTGCTGATGCTGTTATGAAGGGCTGGAAAATTGAAGCTCATGACGGCAAAATCTTGTACTATGTAACAATGCATCAAGATGGTAAAAAAGTAGTTGTTACAGTAGATGCTGAAACAGGTGCTTACCTAGAGCAATCTAAATCTTATAAATTACCACCTGAACCAGATCAAGGTTTCGATGGCCGCAAAACAAATCTTATCTTTGGTAGTGGCATCGACATGGGTCGTTAATCTATTGATTGATAATCAAATAAAAGAGCCAAAGGCATATGCCTTTGGCTCTTTTTTTGTTTAATAGTTATTACCAACGGTTTTCGTAGTATACTTGTGTCCACATAATAACCTCGATTAAGGACGGATGTGGGCTCATAGTTTCACCTACAGTGATAACGGATTTAGGATCCATTTCGCGAGTAATACCTTTTTCACGTAAGCGTTTAGTACGTTCAGAAGCGATTTCTTCATTAATTGCTGTTAATGGAGTTACACCACTGTTCATAAGGTTTACATATGGTTGGAAGAGGATAGACGCTTGAGGACCTGTTACGTGCATACCAAGGATATGATTAGTATCTTTGTCTACCACGATTTTGACAAAGCCGTCATTTACATCGCCAGGATTGATACCCATTGCATAGCCTTTAGCTGTGGAGGAGTAGTAGTTTTTGCCTACACCTACATTATAACCAGCTTTAATAGCTTCTGCTTCAGTAAGACCTACGCTACCAATTTCAGGGTAAGAGAATGTAACCTTTGGCAATGTATCATAGCGTGCCCAACGGAAATCTTCTTCGTTTTTAGCAAAGTATAGGTTGTGAGCGATAATATCAGCTTCATAGTTCGCACGATGACGGAATGCAGGTTCGCCGTTTACGTCGCCTAACGCATAGATACCATCAACGGATGTTTCTAAGAATTCATTAGTTTTGATCCAGCCTTTTGGCCATGTTTCGATACCAGTATTTTCAAGATGGAGCTCTTCTACAGCAGGACGAATGCCGGCTGCTACGAGGATTTCTTCTACCTTAGTTTCTGTAATTTCACCAGTGCTACGATCTTTAGTGACTACAACTTTAAGACCATCTTCTTGACGGATTTCAACAGTGTCTTGGTTTAAGATTACGTTAATACCACGAGCTCGGTAGTTTTGAAGAAGATGTTCGGACATCTCTTCGTCTTCTTTAGGTACAAGGCGCACATTATGTTGAATGATGGTAACTTCAGTACCAGCTGCATCAAATACATGACCAAATTCTACGCCGATAGGGCCTGCACCGAGTACTGCAAGCGATTTATACGGTTGTTTCGGGAACTTATCGCCAAATAAACTTTCACTAGAAAGGAAGCCTGCCTCTTGAAGCCCAGGTACATTTGGTACGTTGCTATAACCACCAGTACCTAGAATAATAGTGGGAGCTGTGATTTCTACGATACCAGAGCCATCGTTAAGGTGGATATTCATTACTTTATCGGACACAAAACTTGCAGCACCACGATATACATCTACATTGTCATAAGCGTTATAGTAATCATAGATGCCTGCAGACTTATCAATCATATGCCATGTACGTTTAGCTACAGTGTCCCAATTCATTGTTGCATCGCCAACATTAATGCCTATTTTTTTGAACTCTTCTACTTCTTGAATGGCATTAGCTGCTGTAACCATAACCTTCGTAGGAATACAACCGCGAGTTAGGCATGTGCCACCAAATTTACCTTTTTCTATGATGGCCACTTTAAGGCCTTTTTTTTGCGCAGCGTCAGCTACGATGGTTGCGCCGCCTGTACCAACTACAATAATATCGTATTGTTTCATGTTGATTCCTTTCAATATATATCTACTAATAGTTATTATCATTAACTCTATTATAACATTACATTGAATAAAATCAATATGGTTGTATGTAAAAAAGACGGTCCCGAAGGACCGCCTTAGAACGTTTTAGTTCCAATCTTCGTGGTAGCCACGTTTTGCATAGTCTGCAGTAGCTGTGAAGAGAATGTCTGTGCTAGAGTTAAGCGCAGTTTCCGTTGAGTCTTGTAACACACCGATGATAAAGCCAACGCCTACAACTTGCATTGCTACGTCGTTGGAAATACCGAATAGGGAACAAGCCAATGGAATGAGTAGTAAAGAACCACCTGCTACACCAGAAGCACCACAGGCACCAATAGTGGCGATGATAGATAACAGGATTGCTGTAGGAATATCTACAATAATACCTAATGTATGAGCTGCGGCTAATGTCATGATTGTAATTGTAATCGCCGCACCGCCCATATTGATAGTTGCACCTAGTGGAATGGATACGGAATACATATCAGGGTTCAGTTTCAAACGTTTAGCTAAGTCAAGGTTTACAGGAATGTTAGCAGCAGAGCTACGTGTGAAGAATGCGTAGATTGCAGATTCGCGTAAACATTTAAATACCAATGGGTATGGATTGCGACGAAGATAAACGAAGGACAGAATTGGATTGATTACTAGTGCTACGAAAATCATAGAGCCAAGTAATAAAACGAGTAATTGGAAGTAACCAATCAAAGCTTCGATACCGTTAGTAGCAATAGATTCCGCTACAAGGCCCATAATACCAAGAGGAGCAAAGCGGATAATCCAGCCTACCACTGTAGTAATTGCTTGAGCAAGGGATTCCATAACCTCTTTTGTATTCATTGGTGCATGACGTAAAGCACCACCTAGGATAAGAGCCCAAGCTAGAATACCGATATAGTTAGCGGACATCAACGCTTTTACAGGGTTATCAACTACATTTTTAAGTAATGTGGTCATAACCTCAGCAATACCTTGCGGAGGAGCTGCATCAGCGGCACCTGCTGCTAGATGTAATGTAGTAGGGAAGAAGAAACTCACGATTACAGCTAATACTGCGGAGAGGAATGTACCTAATAGATATAAGGTGATTACAGAACCCATACCTGTTTTTTGGCCAGAGCGATGTTTACTGATCGCAGCGATTACCAAGAAAAATACAAGGATAGGTGCGATGCCTTTAAGAGCACCAACAAAAAGAACACCTAATAAAGCAAGTTCATTTGCCACATCTGGCACGTAAAGTGCAGTCAAAATACCAATGATCAAACCTATGATAATCTGTTGGATTAGACTGACTTTGTTGATTGATTTAACAAATCGATTCATAGTACACTCCAATACTTAATAAAAACAAAAAAACTCCATGAATATATCCTTTCATCATGGACATATGTCATTATACAACGAACATGTAATAGTAGCAATAGAGAATATTATAGATGTTTATACGTATTTATGTTAAATATATAGTAAGTGATAAACATGTTTATTTACCGTATAGGACGTGTTGTTTTTTATAGAATTTATCAGTACTTGTATCATATATGTAAATAGTACATGCTTGCTATTTATAGTATATATAATAGGATTCTTTTTTAGAGTTCCTATAATATGGTATACTATGCCATATACAGTTCTTGATTAGTGAAAGGACCATAATGAATACTAAAGAATTTAAAACGTATGCCGATAAAGAGCAATTTGTACAAGGTGTTTTTTCTAATATTGCAAAAAACTATGATTTAATGAATACAGTCTTAAGCTTTGGACAAGATTATTTTTGGCGCAAATTCTCTGTAAAAGCAATGAATATTGGTCCTCACCAACGTGTGCTTGATGTAGCATGTGGTACCTGTGTGTTTACAAAGGAAGCATTACGTCAAGAACCTACACTAAGAGTAGAGGCGTTAGATTTTAATAGCGAAATGCTTGACCAAGGTCGTGTTCGCATTGAAAATGCAGGATTAATGGATCAAGTGAATCTAGTACAAGGTGATGCAATGGCTTTACCTTATGCAGATAATACTTTTGATGCGGCTATGAGTGGCTTTGCAATGCGTAATGTACCGGATATTAAACAAGTATTATCCGAAATGCAACGTGTTGTAAAACCAGGTGGGAAAGTAGTTGTATTAGAACTGGCGAAACCAAGTATGTTTGGTTTTAAACAGTTATACAATTTCTACTTCTCTTATATATTACCTATTATAGGTAAACTCAGTAAGGATAACTCATCTTATGCATGGCTTCCAGAATCTTTGCGTCGTTATCCTCACCAAAGTGAAATTTTAGAAATCTGGAAATCTCTTGGATATGAAAATGCCACCTATCATGAATTGACAGGCGGCATTGTAGCGGTCCACGAAGGTGTTGTACCAGAGAATTCTATTGTAAATAATAAGTGATGTTAGCGTCTTGAGAAACTACTAAAGAACCTTTTTCTACAGGCGTAGCAGTTTCGAGTGCTGCTTTAAGCATTACTCCGCTACGGTAGTAACCGGAGTCCATAGAACTTGTTTCTGTTGTACTAATAGAAACCGTTTTTACTGGGCCTAAGGTGCGACCGAGAGCCGCAGCGATAACTTCCGCTTTATGGCGACCGTTTTGAATCGCTTCTGTAGTTAAAGAATCAGATAATTGTTGAGACACATCATTTTGGAATGAAAGGTTGTTGATGTCGTTAGCCCCAGCGCTAACAGCGGCATCGACAACCTTTCCTACGTTATCGAGGTTATTAATCTTAACTGTTACGTGATTGGACACATTGTAACCTGTGTTAATACGTTTGCCTTCTTGATAATCGCTTGTTGGATTAATAGAAATATTCGATGTGAAAATATCTTTTTTATCAACACCTAGATTTGCTAATCTACTGATTAAGTCACTCATGATACGATCGTTATTAGATTTAGCAGCATTAATATTTGTGTTTTGACTTGTAATACCTAAGGTTAAAATTGCATAGCTTGGTGCTACAGAGCGAGATGCTTGGCCTGTAATTTGAATTTCAGAGGTATCGAAGGTACCTTGGGGTGCAGCAAAAGCTGCTGTAGCCATAGTTGCACATATAGATGCTAGAGCTACTGTTTTTGATAATAAACGTTTAGATAATTTCATACTTAATCTCCTTACACTAATGTAATATTCATATTAATTGATACTAATAAAATAGAACTATTTATGTTACAAGTTCTGTATTACAGCTATATTGTACATGATTGATTGTATAAAATCAATTGTTGGCTATTAGAGGTTTTATGAAAGTATAGTGAAAGTTGTGTGAAGTTGAGAATTGGGGGTTGCACTTATAATTTCGTTGTACTATAATATGCATACAGTCGTTCGAGCGACTGTTTCTTAATGAGTGTAGTAATACACTTAGAGGTTCAAAAAGAACTTCAAAAAAGATTATAAAATGTGTTGACACGAACGAGGTCACATGTTATTATAATCAAGTCGTCAGTTAAGATAACACTTCGAATGAAGTGGAGCTAACTGATAACAGATCTTTGAAAACTGAACAATGATAGGTAATCAATCAATATGATTGAACATATGCCAGAGTGCGGGTTTTGACAAAGTCAAAACCAACCATAATTCAAAGTTACTTAAATGTAACGACAACAAAACAAATGAGCTATTCAAATAGCTTCAAGATATCTTGGAGAGTTTGATCCTGGCTCAGGACGAACGCTGGCGG
>NZ_PPDA01000006.1:0-2635 GCF_002959835.1 Veillonella sp. S13053-19
ACTGTCCTCAACCCCGGTGCGGTTGCCCGCTCCGGTTTGGCCTCTTTCCCGTTCGCTCGCCGCTACTAAGAAAATCTCGTTTGATTACTTTTCCTCTGGGTAATTAGATGTTTCAGTTCCCCAGGTGCCCTCCTCATAGTCTAAGCTATGGGTGACAGTGCATAACCACTGCCGGGTTCCCCCATTCGGAAATCTACGGGTCAAAGATTGCTTGCATCTCTCCGTAGCTTATCGCAGCTTACCGCGTCCTTCTTCGGCTGATATCGCCAAGGCATCCACCGTACGCCCTTAAAATCTTTACTTATTTTACATCATAATTTGCGGCTATCTTCGTTGTACTGCGTTCAGCTCACCTTGCGTATACAAATACGCGGCGGTTTCGCTTTACTGGTACGCCTCGATATCCATCAAATTCTGATGAAAATCATTACGATTTTTAGACATGCATTAGATACATTGTCGTTTATTTTGTAGCCGTACATTTTACATGTACGTCACCATTAAGTCAGAGAATTATTTCCTATGTGCTCGGGTCAACCTACTTAGAAATTCTAAGAGATGACCTTACAAATATATATTAATTCTTCTATGCAGTTTTCAAAGAACAATATTCTGACATAAATCTCACGATTCATGCATCATATGTTGCTATCTAAGATAGCTTTGTTATTTTAGTATATCACAGACTAGCTGTCAAATACTAAATGGTGGAGACGAGGAGATTCGAACTCCTGACCCCCTGCTTGCAAGGCAGGTGCTCTCCCAACTGTCCACCGTACGCCCTTAAAATCTTTACTTATTTTACATCATAATTTGCGGCTATCTTCGTTGTACTGCGTTCAGCTCACCTTGCGTATACAAATACGCGGCGGTTTCGCTTTACTGGTACACCTCGATATCCATCAAATTCTGATGAAAATCATTACGATTTTTAGACATGCATTAGATACATTGTCGTTTATTTTGTAGCCGTACATTTTCATGTACGTCACCATTAAGTCAGAGAATTATTTCCTATGTGCTCGGGTCAACCTACTTAGAAATTCTAAGAGATGACCTTACAAATATATATAATTATCTTCTATGCAGTTTTCAAAGAACAAACAATTCATATATTTCGCGTCTATCGTCGTTACATTCGTTTCACTTGTCTTGCGTAATTACCATTACGCGGCGACGTCGTTCATCTCATGCGCCTAGATATCCATCGAAATCTATTAAATTGTAACTGATTGTTTAAATCAGTTTAGTTATTTTAGTATATCACAGACTAGCTGTCAAATACTAAATGGTGGAGACGAGGAGATTCGAACTCCTGACCCCCTGCTTGCAAGGCAGGTGCTCTCCCAACTGAGCTACGCCCCCATGATGGTCCACTTAAGTCTCGATAATCCATTCCGAAGAATCCGTTATCTTTTATAAGTTTTTCCAAAATATTTAGCTCTTAATGTCTGTACTCTACACAAACGTGTATTTCGAGTTATATGAGCCAACTGGTGGGCCTAGGTGGACTCGAACCACCGACCTCACGCTTATCAGGCGTGCGCTCTAACCAGCTGAGCTATAGGCCCATATCTGTAGATTGAGAGTCTTTCCAGATCTCTCAAAACCGAACAATGTTAGGTGCCAAAGTGTCGACCTAAGTGACATCCAAGCTCTTGGCCTGGTGTATGTCTCCCTAGAAAGGAGGTGATCCAGCCGCACCTTCCGATACGGCTACCTTGTTACGACTTCACCCCAATCATCGACTTTACCTTAGACGGCTGGCTCCCGAAGGTTACCCCACCGGCTTTGGGCACTTCCGACTTTCGTGGTGTGACGGGCGGTGTGTACAAGGCCCGGGAACGTATTCACCGCAGTATGCTGACCTGCGATTACTAGCGATTCCGACTTCACGTAGGCGAGTTGCAGCCTACGATCCGAACTGAGAGAGTGTTTCTCGGGTTTGCTCCATCTCGCGATCTCGCTTCCGTCTATTAACTCCCATTGTAGTACGTGTGTAGCCCAGGTCATAAGGGGCATGATGATTTGACGTCATCCCCGCCTTCCTCCGCATTGTCTGCGGCAGTCTCTCATGAGTTCCCACCATTACGTGCTGGCAACATAAGATAGGGGTTGCGCTCGTTGCGGGACTTAACCCAACATCTCACGACACGAGCTGACGACAACCGTGCACCACCTGTTTTCTGGCTTCCGAAGAAGAGGAACTATCTCTAGTTCTGTCCATCAATGTCAAGACCTGGTAAGGTTCTTCGCGTTGCGTCGAATTAAACCACATACTCCACCGCTTGTGCGGGCCCCCGTCAATTCCTTTGAGTTTCAACCTTGCGGTCGTACTCCCCAGGCGGGGTACTTATTGCGTTAACTCCGGCACAGAAGGGGTCGATACCTCCTACACCTAGTACCCATCGTTTACGGCCAGGACTACCGGGGTATCTAATCCCGTTCGCTCCCCTGGCTTTCGCGCCTCAGCGTCAGTTTTCGTCCAGAAAGTCGCCTTCGCCACTGGTGTTCTTCCTAATATCTACGCATTTCACCGCTACACTAGGAATTCCACTTTCCTCTCCGATACTCTAGATCAGCAGTTTCCATCCCATCACGGGGTTAAGCCCCGAACTTTTAAGACAGACTGACT